>CAJWNY010000003.1 GCA_913043815.1 uncultured Gammaproteobacteria bacterium | reverse complement strand
CGGTGCTTTTCCCATATCGATCCAGGCTTCTGCGTGACCAAGATAGGATTCAACCCTGGTGCCGCGTGCTTTTTGAATTTCTTTGTCCAATGGAGAGTTGGCACGATGAACCTGTCGGTAACACAAGGTGCGAGTCGCCTCAGCATGGGATCGAACAATGGGTCCGTGATGGGTTAGCCAATAATGTCTGGCCTCTTCCTCCGTCAGTTTTGATTGGTGCCGTAAAGGGAAGAAGACGCGAAGAATGTTGCTCTTTGCTTTTGCCGTGATGTCTTCCGGAGCTGGATTGACTTGAGGGTATTCATAAGCGAACCAGAGAGGCGAGTTTGGCAAGTCTATAAACTTGGACTCGTCTTCAAGAAGAGCAGCGCCCGCTTTCGCTGCCTTGCTCGATGCAGAATCCATCTGCTCATTAAGTTCAGCTTCCGATGACCACCATAGTTCAGCGACACCGTCATAATGAGGCTCCATTTTTCCGCGAACTTTTTGAGCAGCTTCATTCATTGGAGAGTCGATTGTGTGTGTTTGAACGTAACGGAGTATGTTGAGATCAGTTGCGAAACTGGCAACTAAAGGGGCATGTTGGTTTAACCAATAATCCTGGAACTCAGAGAGCGATAGGTGAGGTTGGCGCCTAAGCGCAAATACGAGTCTAATCACAAGGTCCCTCCGTTAGTATGATATTTCATACTTCTATCAGGGACCTCAAAAGTCAAATTGAATCTGGGCGGCACGCAACGTCTATGCTAGCCAAGGTCGATATGTGTCGATACTTGAAAGAAACGGATTATTCCACCATCCAGCAGACCAGCGACCTCGTGCAGTCGATGTCGAGCTGACCACCAAGTGGGTCAGTGCCTTTTCCACTGGTGGCGAGAACGGATTAACTTTGATACTTTTCTAGCGTGGGTTTAAGCACTAGATACACGGAGTGTTTAAAAAATGATGAACTTCAAGACAGTAGTTGAAGAGTACTTGGATACGCCGACTACGCGAAAGATGCAGACTAAGTCTGAGACCGCGCATAGAAGGCTGAATGAAATGTGTAAGGCTTGGGGTGAAATACCTCTAGACGAAATATCGGACAAACACGTTAGAGACTTTTTTCGAGGTGTTAAGAAGAAGCGTTTGGCTGGAGGAACCTACAACACTTATGTGACGTACTATCGTGCGCTGATGAACTTTGGGATGGATGAGCTTAATTTAATTAGGTACGTCCCTAAAGTTAAGTCGATGCCAGAACACAGACGGAATGAGTTTTTAGAACCGGAAGAAGCTAAAAGATTGTTGGAAGAGCTTGATCCGATACGAAGAGACTTGGCTAGTATGTGTCTGCTGACGGGTTTGCGTAAGACGAACGCAACTAACTTAAAGATTGATCAAGTCTCTAAGTGTGGCAGCTTTATCAAACTCCCCGGAGTTTTGATGAAGAACGGAAGTCCTTTAGAGGTAACTTTAAATGACGCGGCAAAGGCAGTGGTTAAGCGCAGGCTAGATATGGTGAAGGCGCAAGAGCAAAGGTATCCCTACCTCAGAGGAAAGATCGAGCATTTGTTCGTTCAAGACTCTGGTAATAGGAAATTAAACGGGAGACCTATTACTCAGATGTGCAATGACACATGGCGTAACGCAGTTGAACGTGCAGGACTACCTAGAGGAACCTGCGTGCATCATATGCGACACACCTTTGCTAGTTGGCATAAGAGGCAAGGTACTGACCCGGATGTTATAAGGCAGTTAGGTGGGTGGGAATCGATGAGATCGATGGAGCAGTACTCTCATGTAACCGCCCCAGAAGTTAAAATTGCTGCTGGTAATATCGACAACATAATTTGATTGATGGAGTAAGGTTGGAACACAACCTTGCAAAAATGGCGTGTAAAGGTTGTGCCATCGAGTGGAGCACAACCTAAGCACAAAACTGGCACAACCTAGTCAGCATAACCTGAACTAGGTGGTGATCACCTGTTTTATAAGTTGTTGTTTTTTAGAGAGAAAATGGAGCGGGAAACGAGACTCGAACTCGCGACTTCCACCTTGGCAAGGTGGTGCTCTACCAACTGAGCTATTCCCGCTTTGCGAAGCTTTGCGCTTTGCAGACGCGGAATTCTATCGAAGTACAGCTGGGAGTCAAACCCAATCATGCACATAGGCTAAACTATCTTCAAACCGGACAAAAAAACTACAATGGCCATCCCAAAAAGCGAAAATATCGGCTTGCAATATGTCCATCTTTAGACATAATCGAATTCCAATCAACAAAAACTAAAGGAGGTGATCAGTGGTATCTATTGCAAGTTTCGAGGGACAACCTTCTTAGTTGCTCCTCACATACGAGCAATGAGGGCCGGTTTTTAACCGGCCCTTTTTATTTGTGAGGCGTTATTTAGTAAGTGCTTTAAAATAAGAGTCGCTTGACACCGGGGTTATCAAAGTCTTTCTGCACGACCCCAAATATGAAGACCTGTAAACAACGACTAACCAAAGTTGGTAATAACTTAATCCCACACTGCAAACACAAGATAGTGCAGCCCTTGCAGCCCATAAATAATGCCTCTCTAGGACGCCAAACAAGCCGCTTCCTACCGTACCCTAGCTACGGCACTCTCTCACTAGGCATGGAAAAGCGTCAAACTTTAACGACCTGCAAGGCACTGTAAAGGACCTCATAAACGCCATTACCTTATTTATGCGACTTTTTACCAGAATAGCCTGCCTCGTTATTAAGCTTTAGCCTGATCGGCAATAATCACATTGCGCCAGAGAGGGCTGACTGAAGTCACTACCAGCAAAACGATAATCATACCAAGCCCAGAAAAAATAATGGCTTGCTGCGGGCCATATAAGTCTGACATGTAGCCGTTGAGCAACGCACCAAATGGACCAGCGCCCATAAAGGAAAATGCATAAAAACTCATCACGCGTCCACGTTGATTGGGTGGTGCCAACTGTTGCAATAGAGTGCGTGACATGGGCATGGCAAGGCCGCCGCAAATACCCCAGACAAAAACGAGACTCGTAAAAACGATTTGGTTGGAAACGAAACCTGCACTCATCAATACGAGCGAGCCAATACCTTGCGCAAGGATCAGCGCGCGACCCGCACGGGAAACATATCCCACCCGCAGTAAGACCAAAATAGTTAAAACCAAACCCAGAGAGTTCAATGCATTGAGCGCTGCAAGATCGGCTGAGGAACCAGCAAACACCTCTCGTATAGCTAAAGGAAAGGCAACAATAAAGCTGCCCATGAAGAAGAAGCCCATAGCGATGTTCTGAATCAATACTGCCCGCATTATTGGATTGCCCAAGACTGTGGAGGCCCCATCCCACAACCCTTTGAGCACAGTCTCGCGATCTTGTTTTGCCGACACCACCGGGCGACCAATCTCACCCAGCTTAAAGAACCCCCATGTACCCAAGAGCAAAATAACCGCCTGAAAGCTAAGGATATATATCGGCCCAACTGAATCAGCAAAACCAGCCAACGTATAGCCAAGAATTTGAAAACCGAACTGGCATAGGCTAGTGAGCATGACCATGCGCTGAACATTTTGTCCAGCCACCAAATTCAGTAGCCCATCCCTTGCAGGGGTCAAAAATGCTTGAGCTACTCCCATCAACAACGCGTATATGATCATCACAGGATAAGACAGTGCGTCAAACAGTAGTGCAAAAATAAGCAGCAACGGGAGTACCGCCGCAAACAGCTGGGAGCATATTGCCTGCCGCTTTTGTCCAACCCGATCTGCTAAAACACCTGCAATAAGAATTAGGAACAAACCCGGCAAAAGAACGGACATCTGCGCTAAGCCAACGCGTTCGGCACTCTCGCGCAAAACAATAGTTACCAACCACGCAAACAACACAGATTGCATGCCAAAAGCGGCATACCAAGAGGAGATAGCTAACAAATAGCCATTTCTAGAATTAATAACGTTACCCCTAGAGAAAAATGTATAGGTCTTCTGACCGAAGCTTTAGCTAACAGCTCTTGCCTCCAGGTAAGCGAAGAATCAGTATTCCCACACCAAACCCGTATTTGTCTGCAATTTGATGTCAGCAAACCAGCTCAATTCAAAGCCACAAAACGCCTCTAAGACCCGCTGAGCACAAACCCCTCGTAGTCATTGGCCGCCACTCTGTCGCAGGTTTCGCGATAAGTACCTACCCCGCCCACATACGGCATAAATATTCGCGGTTTACCCGGAATATTCGCTCCCAGATACCAAGAGTTACAGGAAGCTGCTGTGAACATAGTGCCTTCAGCTACTTCGTTCACATGGGCAATCCACTTATCTTCGGCATCTAAGGTTGGTTCTATAGTGGCCAACTCAGACTTATTCATATAATCAATACAGTCGCTTATCCAATCTACGTGCTGCTCAATTGAGACAATCATATTGCTCAATACTGAAGGCGAACCCGGTCCAGTAATTGTAAAAAGATTCGGAAAACCACTGGCCTGCAAACCCAAATAAGTGCGTGGCCCTGCGTCCCAATGCTCGGTCAACGCGGTATTGTTTCTACCGCGAATATCTATTTTACCCAAAGCACCAGTCATGGCATCGAAACCAGTAGCATAAACCAACACATCAAATTCGTAGTCGCCCTGGTGCGTTTTAACGCCATTGGCTTTAATATTTTCAATGCCGCCTTTGCGCAAGTCCACTAAAGTCACGTTATGCCGATTAAAAGTTTCGTAGTAATCAGTGTCAATTACCGGACGCTTACAGCCCATAGGGTAGTCGCGAGGCATCAATGATTCGGCGGTGGTGTTATCTTTAATCACACGCTTGATTTGCTGCCGGTACATCTCGCAAGCCAGTTCATTGGCCTCCGGATCAACGGACACATCAGCGAAGCGTCGAATGGCGACAAAGCCTTCTTCTTCCACCAAAGCATTACGTTGGGCTTCTGTGGTCGCAAGAATTTCATCGGTTGGCTCGACACTTTCCGCGCCGCCAAAGCCAAACCCGTAACCAATAATTCCTACTTGAGAGGCTCGCTGCTCGTCACGAATCTCTGCATAGTTACTTTTTGCCTCCATCTGAAACGCTTCACTCAGCGGTCCATTGTGTGCAGGCATCGTATAATTGGGTGTGCGTTGAAACACAGTTAAGTGCCTGGCTTGTCCTGCAATCACAGGAATAGATTGAATCCCCGACGAACCTGTACCAATGATTCCTACTGATAACCCTGCAAAATCCACGCCCTCATGCGGCCAGTTACCTGTGTGATAAATAGGACCAGAAAAATCCTCTGCACCGGCAATGACCGGCGTATTCGGGACAGACAAACAGCCTGTTGCCATAATGCAAAAACGCGCACTGTAATGGTCACCGATTTGGGTGCTAACATCCCAACGTTTACTATCTTCTGCAAATATAGCGCTAGCTACACGCGTGTCGAATTGAATATCTGAGCGTAGATCAAAGCGTCGGGCCACATGGTTTGCATACTCCAAAATTTCTGGCTGCGCCGCCATGATCTCGCTCCAATTCCACTCTTGCTGCAATTCTTCTGAAAAACTGTAGGAATACTCCATACTTGGCACATCACAGCGCGCGCCTGGATAACGGTTCCAGTACCAAGTTCCGCCTACATCGCTGCCGGCCTCTAGTACTTGCACACTCAAACCCAGTTGGCGCAGGCGATACAACATATACATACCAGAAAATCCTGCACCAACGATAACAACATCCACCTGAGTAGGCTCTATTTGACTATTCAAACTCATCCCCTTGTTCTAGCTACATCTCTTAATACGCAAGCGCGTAACCTTACCCCGCTCACAGCCCCCTAGTGGTAAAGCGGAGGGATAATGAGCTTTAATGAAGGTGACAGTTTACGGCGAGCCTGAAGTGGTTACTAGTAGCGGTTAATAGAGCTGTGAACTTATTATGTTAATGCCTGGTTCAAGTCAGCATTAACTGCGCCTAACTTAGAGGCTAAATATCCTGGACAGCCGCCCTAATATAGGCCTTTCGCTCAGAGGTAATGGGATGAGAAGACAGCAACTCTAGCAAGCTTATGGAGAAGTTACTTGCTTCGTCTTTTTGTTTGTCTTCGTTCTCGTTCTCGGCAGGATCTAAGCAAGGCCCTGAATTGATCGCGTCGAAGCCTTGGCTATCTCGATTAGCTGGACGTTCAACTTGCGGATTAGCGCTTTTGGCTTTTGGGCCTTTTGTACAATCTAAGTACACCGAAGTTGCTAGGTCCTCCTCATGAGAAAAACTGTGGCTAGCCTCGATCCGATCTAAGATAGAGGCTAACTTTAAAGGAGATACTCCTAAAGATTTAAGCTCAGCAATGGCAAAATCGTCGGCTTCACGCTCTTGCTTGCGCGAATATGAAGCCTGACCCAACGTTAACGGCAGTGCCAATATCAACTCCCCAACCCCGCCTATATCGCCGGTAATCATAGTTAAGACCACCGCCCAGGCAACGCTTTGCAAAATTGACCGCTCAACATGCATTAACCTGGCATGACCCAACTCATGGAAGTATACGGCCAATAGCTCTTCATCATCCGTGGTGAGTTGCACTAGGCCATCCGTAAAGACCACAGCAGTTTGACTAAGGGTGAAAGCATTTGCGCCTGCACGGTTAGCAAGCCGAAAATACAGTTGGTCTACTTCGCCACGAGAGAGAAAATATTCCCTCAACCGCACTTGCCGCTCGTCAGACAATTTAGATGCCTCTAATGCAAGATCTAACTTCTCGAGTGTCGATGTAGCAAGTTTTGCGCTAACGCTTTCTGGCAAAATATAAGCGGTTGCTTCGGCCAATTTGGGCACCCCATAAATACCAAAACCAAAAGTAAACAAAAGGGTGCCAAGCGTAGCAGCAACAATTACGCCCATGTGTTTTTCGAGTCTGGCAACCCAGTTCATCATCGACTCTTTGCCAAAAGATGCAACCAACTGGTCTAATTCCGCTGAGGCATTAGCCGCAAAAAAATCGTTTCCCTGCCAAGTGATTTTGCGAGGCAAACTCCCCAGAGATGCTTCAATAGCCAATCTATTTAGATCTACTTGGACGCTCTGACCAGCGTAAACCAATAACGCTTGTCGACCGGCCACGTTGAGTGTAGCTGAATGCCCGAGGCTACTCACGCCGTCATAATAGGTACCAATTAGCAATGTCATATGCCAATACCGAGATCAAAGGCTTCGCCAATTTCTTCGCCGAGGGGGTTATTCTCTACCTCTGATTTAGACACAAATGAGTCCAAATCAACCGCATCCACCCACAAATTATCTTGCAAATACTGAGTCATACGCACCTTAGCCCAAGGGTAATAAAAACCTAGGGTTAAGAGCACAAGCACTGAGTTGCTTACAACAATGCTACCAAGGCCAGTAATAGAAACACTGGTGCCTACAAAATTACCCGCTATCTCGATATTGTTGTAGACGGTAAAAAAGTACCGTGCCTGATAGACAGCAAAAATCATGATATAAAAAACGAGATAAATCGTGCCAATGAGCATGCCAGCGAAAACAGTCAAACCACCAATATCATCGCTAGTTTCAAAACCAATAATATCCAGCGACGAAGTCAATAGGTAAAGAAATATACCTCCCGCTAAAGCAAAACCGAAGACTGACAATACTAGCATATAAAAATCTGCCGGCGCGGTAGTAGAAGTACTGTTAGACGCTCCGAACCGGTAGTTAGAAAGCAAATACTGGTTCTGCTTGTACCAAGCATAGGGCATTCCAAAACCCAGCGTCACAACGCCAAACAATGGCCACAGAAGGTACGCTTTAGTAGCCCCCGCCCAGTCACCATCGAAGCCAAACCGAATGCCCCGCCACCTGCTCATTTGCGCATTAAAGCGCAGCGCGCGATAAATGATCCAAGGCAGTGCCAAGAAAAATAACAAACCAACCAACCCGCCGATGGCCGGTGGTGCAAAAGACAATAAGCCTTGGTAGAGCAACAACAGGCCTATCGCCAGTGCGCGGCCTTTCAAAATTGCTATTGGATCTCCCAAGTAGTCAAAACGATCGCCGTCTAGCTCGGTATTCCCGTAAAAATAGCTTTTTGTACGCACAGTGGCCCAAGCGGAATAAATGCCTAGGGTCAAAATCGTCAAAACAATATTTACTACCCATATGCGGAAAAACTCTCCACCATCACCGTGAAACCTAAAAGTAGTGCGCACTGATTACGGCTCTATAGAGGCGTTGAATGAGAGTTGGGAATCACCACCCGTCGCACGAGTGATTAAATCTTCAGTCATGGCCAGCTCTCCGTGCTATAAATTGGGAACACTACTCCTAACGAAAAGTAAGCGCTAACAAAACTGGGGCTTTCTAAACGGATGCATTTCCTCAACTAGAAAAATTTAGTATGTCCGATAAGCTAGAAGCACCAATAAATCGACCACACAAGCATAAAACCTAAATGTTTTAACCGGCGTAGCGTCGGGGCAAGGTAGATCACTAGGGCAAGTGACATTTGCCAAAAGGAATATTTAAAACAACTCGGCATAGGCTGATAGCAATGCCAGCAAGAACGGTCAGGAGAGGACCTTAGTGAAAAAAATCATTAAAAACGCAGCGGCCGCCATAATTACGCTGACAGTTGCCATTTCGGCAATCGTTGTGGTTAGAACGCTCAACCACACGCGGCCACCTTTTATTAACATCGCCGAAGTAAATATCCAGTTAGACGAGGCCAAGTTGGCAGCCAACCTAGCCGCCGCCATCCGCTTTAAAACAGTTTCTTATCAAGCCGCCCCTGGTAAGCAAAACCAAGAATTCAGTAATTTTTTAGACTGGGTAGTAGCAACCTACCCCCAAGTCAATCAAGTCTTAGAACTTGTACTCGTGAATCAGTCAATGCTTTACAAATGGCAAGGGTCTGATGACGCCTTGAAACCTATTCTGATCACCGGCCACTATGACGTTGTGCCCGTCATTCCGGGCTCTGAAAAAAACTGGCAGCAACCTCCATTCTCCGGCAACATTGTAGATGGGGTTATTTGGGGCCGAGGGGCACTAGACGACAAAAGTGGCGTTGTCGGTATTTTGCAGGCTGTGACCTACCTGCTGGAACAAGGCTTTAAACCCCAAAGAACAGTTTACTTAAGTTTTGGTCACGACGAAGAAATTGGTGGCCGTAATGGTGCCGGAGCCGTAACCGCCCTACTCAAAGAACAAGGCGTTCAATTAGCTTGGTCGCTAGACGAGGGTTCCTTTGTTTTCGATGGCATTTTTCCTGGCCTAGACAGCTTGATGGCGTCTATAAATGTTGCCGAGAAAGGCAGCATTACCCTGGATATTGTCGCAACCGCGCCCGGCGGCCACTCCTCAATGCCGCCTCAGAAAAATGCTGTTGGCGACTTAGCCAAAGCTATTACCAAACTTCAAGACAACCCGGTACCCGGTGGATTGAGCGGCCTGAGCACAGCGATGTTCGACAACGTTAGCCGTTATATGCCCTTCACTATGCGCAGTCTCTTCGCCAACCAATGGCTCTTCGGTTTAGTGATAGACCAACAGCTCAGCGCCTCAGCCACCACCAATGCCATGCTGCGTACAACTACCGCGCCTACAATGTTGTCCGGCAGCATTAAGACCAATGTTTTGCCTATCGAGGCCATTGCTACAGTGAACTTTAGAATTCACCCCAGAGATAACATGCGGAGTATTGAAGACTATGTGACACAACTTGTGGCAAGCGACACAATCAGCGTTCGAACGCGAGGCGGCATCAACGCCTCGACCGTATCAGACTGGAACGCCAAAGGTTATGGGGATATTGTTCAGAGCATGCGCGAGATTTACGGCGATATTGCCGTGGCACCGGGCCTCATGATTGCTGGCTCTGATAGCAAACATTATGGGCAAGTAGCGAATAATGCTTACCGCTTTAATCCATTTGTTTTAGCCTCTCATGACCTTACCGGCTTCCACGGTACCAATGAAAAAATAACGGTGAGGAACTTTGCCCAGGGTGTACGCGGTTATATTCAGATCATTCGCAATGGCAGCGAAACGTAAGCTCAACGGAAGTTAAGGCCGCAGGATAAGTGAGGGCATTCCATTAATCAGATTGAGAAGTAAGGGGCTTAAAAATGAAAAAGCCCTCTAAGAAATAAGTCTTAGAGGGCTTCCCAATATGGCGTCCCCAAGGGGAGTCGAACCCCTGTTGCCGGGATGAAAACCCGGAGTCCTAGGCCTCTAGACGATGGGGACTAATCTTCTTCGGACGCTTCGCGACACCGCTGTCTGAAGAAGGCGCGAATTCTATGAACCAGACTCGCGCACGTCAAGTAATCGCTGTATCTATTTTGCGTGAAACCGAATTTAGAGCACTTTTACTTAAAAACGGATGCCTAAACCCAAAGTGTAAGTAGTATCTGCATTTTCATTTCCAGGAATAGGGTCGGATTCATAGTTAAGATCGAGACGAAACGCCGTATCAATTCTATGGTTGAGTGCATAGCGCAACCCCGAGGAGCTAGACAGGACTTGTCCTCGGTCATCTTCTGGAATAATCAACAGGCTCTGGCGGTGAAATAACTCAACGCGCTTGGCAAAAAAGTAGCGGTTATAATCTAGACCCCACCTGATAGCCGGACTCACCTCATCATCACCATCTAACTGCTCTTGAACCGCGCTGAGTCCCAGTTCAGTGGAAAACGCACCTAAACTATTATTAACAAACTGATAACCGGCACCAATACCGATGCTAATACGCTGATCCACATCTTTTAGCGGGTCACTAAAATATTCTGCGTTGGCAGAGCTAAACCACTGGTCAGTCATAAACAGCTTCAAACCATAATCCAAATCCAACTGATCCTTAGTCTTAAGCCCGTCGCTGTCTTCGGTATTGACTAGCAAGGTAATCTGCTGGGCAGTTCTGTCTCGCTTAAATTCTGACTCTATCAACGTATTGTAGCTTTCAGCAGTAGAGTTTCCGGACGATAGAGCCAATGCCAGATCTACCCGAGAATTCCATTCGATACCTAAAGAAGCTAACGCAAGGTTTCTTTTACTCGCTAACCGCAGATCGTTCATTGCGAACGCTAAATTAGTGTCGGCCGTAATCACAACAGGCACGCCATCGACAACTGCAAAGCGACCCACAACTCGCTTGTCATTTAAACGTAGGGTGAAGTCGGCCTCGGTCTCTATTTCGCGAATTGCAGCCATATCTATAGATATATCGCCTGCATAGGCAGTAGATAAAATCAGCCTACCTCCCGCAATACTGTCTACCTCACCCGTTAAAACATCACCGTTTTCTACAACAACTGTGTCTCCGAGCGCCATTCTGGAGAAGATAATACTAAGCAAGAGCAGCAAAAAATAGCGAGTCATTTACTTTTTCCTAGTATGGGCTTTAACCATTGATTGTTAATTTTAACTTTGCATCGTGTAATCGGGTTATCAGTCATTTTTTGCCATCTCTACTCTCTTTGACGCTTACGTTGAGGCTGGCTTATTGGCCGCTTTTTCTTTCGAGCAACTTTTGCCCCACCCAGTGGCGTGCAAAATGCGAAGCCGTACGACCGCTTCGCACACCCCGAGCCAAAGCCCAGCGCAAAGCATCTTGGCGAAAGCTTGCGCGTTGAAATTCTTCCCGATCAATTTGGCTAGGGTCGTAGTCCGCGACCAATCTGTGCACCCAAACCTCCGCCATATCCACATAAGCTTCTTGGCGAAAAGGATAAAACGACAACCACAGACCGAACCTATCGGAAAGCGAGATCTTTTCTTCAACCGCTTCTCCATGATGCAACTCACCGTCAACCAAACCGCTTTTGTTGTTGTCGCTGCCTCGTTCTGGCAACAAATGACGCCTGTTGGAGGTAGCATAAAAAATGACGTTGGCAGCGCCCTTAAATACGGACCCCTCTAAGGCACTTTTCAGGATTTTGTAGGAAGCATCGTCTTCTTCAAATGACAAATCGTCGCAGAACACAATAAATCGATAAGGCTCTGCGCTCAGGCGCGCCACAATCTCAGATAATTCCCGCAACTCGTCTTTACGCAACTCCACCAAGCGCAAACCTTTTTTGGCATATTCCTCCAACAAACCGTGGATTAGGGATGACTTCCCTGCACCACGAGCACCCCAAAGCAGTGCATTATTAGCCGGAAGACCGGCGACAAATTGCGCGGTGTTAAGCTGCAATGACGCCTTCTGGGCATCAATGTGCAGTAAATCGTCCAACGCTTGGCTCTGGGTTTCAGGAAACCCAACGAAATCTGACTGCCATCGCCCGCGCTGCCATACGGCCGCGGTAGCGACGTTCCAATCAATGGTAGGCATGACAGGTAATATTCGCAAAATACGACTCAACACATCTTGCATTAAATCTTTTCCAGCAGTTTGTTCAGTGGCGATTTTCACACCCTTCCCCTTGTTATTGATTCTTTGTTTCTTTGTCAGCTCGATCAACTAATTCAGTTGGAATACGTAAGTATATATTTGATTAATGAGAACTAGCTGGTGCCAATCGGCACTACGTTAGTAGCAGCCTTGTGGTACAGCATTGCCGTGCCATCAGGATCCTCTAAGCTCACTACTCCAGCACGGAAAAAATTGACCTTAAAACTGCGTCGCCCAGTCTGAGTGGATAACACCAACAAATTACCTGAGAAATGCCAGTTACCACTGCGCACTTCCTGCTCGTCAACATCTTCCGCCTGCATGGTGAAAGTACCCTCGCTGAGACCCCCTTGGAGTTGCAGATAGCCTTCAGCGGTTTGCAGAACCCAGCGCCCGGGCAAATCTAAGGTCGTCAGCCACTGTTGCTTAGCACGCTTATTCGAACGTATATAAATTATGACAATGAGCGTCACTAAGATCGTTAAGATAAGAGGCATAAGCTATTGATTCAATTTTTAGACTAGGTTCAGACTGATCACTAACCACAAAGCAATTGGATCTTGTTCGCAAGAACTAGACCGGACAACGTGATGCGGTTACTAAACCTAAGTTTGCCATACGCCCGAACATAAGCGAACATCCATCGTTGAATTTATACTTACACCCGTCACGCGGTCGATAGTAATTAGAAAAATTTAGCACTGGTCGACCAGCTAAAATTATTGGAGATAGCAATATAGTATGAGCTCAGAGAGGCGTTGAGTTAGCAAAGAAATCTTACGACAAGTAAGCGATTACGAGGATCAATAATTGCCGACTTCGGCATATTTAGACTAGGAACCTTTTGTGCAACAACAAGCACGCACCTAGCTGACTAATTTAAGGGGGAAACAAATGTCTGACGTATCAGCAACTGCATCAGCACCGAAGCCAGCCGCAACCATCTTGCTTCTCAGACAGGGTGTCAGCGACCTAGAGGTTTTCATGGTCGTTCGAAACCACCAAATAGACTTTGCCTCGGGAGCATTAGTCTTTCCCGGCGGTAAAGCAGACCCCCAAGATTTTGCCGAAGATCTGATACCCCATTTGGACGGTGCAAATACCGACACAGACATGCGTGCTGCCCAGGTTAGCGCCATCCGCGAGGCATTTGAAGAATGTGGTATTTTGTTGGCGCGAGAAAAAGGTTCAAACACCATGATCACCGGCGAAAGACTTGCCTCACTGCAAGAATTTCGAGAACCCATGAACAAAGGTGAAATTTCACTCATCGACTTTTTACAGCAACAAAACCTCGTTTTAGCATGTAACGAACTCACCCATTTTGCGCATTGGATTACACCGCCAATGATGCCCAAGCGCTTTGATACCCACTTTTACCTTGCGCTCGCGCCAGCTGACCACTTAGCAGTGCACGACGGTTACGAATCTGTAGATTCAGTTTGGATTCCGCCCGCGGATGCGGTGAAGGAAGAAGCGCTGGGCAAGCGCACGATTATTTTCCCTACGCTGCGCAACTTAGAAAAGCTCGCAGCATGGCGCAGCCCAGAAGAAGCCATTAGCAATACAGTGGACAGCACAGTGGTACCCGTCTTGCCTTGGACAGAAAAACGTGAAGATGGTAACTATTTATGTATCCCCACTGAGGCAGGCTATGCCATCAGCGAAGAAAAAATGCCCGAGCGCGAGGCTAAGTAGTGCGCCAATTGGCCATAGCGCAAAGTAAATAAGGGCCTCGCCAACTCACCCAATCAGCAACAAATGGAATAAATCATGTCCAACACATCCACAGACCAACTAACTGCAATAAACGCTGGCGGTGAAGCCATGCTTTACAAAGTGAAAGATCATGTCGCCACCATTACCTTCAACCGACCAGAACAACAAAACACTATCTCCGGCGTCATGTTGAATAAGTTAAGTGAAATGTTATTAGCTGCTGATCAAGACGCAGATGTACGCGCAATCATTGTTACCGGCACCGGCAAATTCTTTTGTGCCGGCTTAGATTTACGCGGCAGCGACATTACTAATAATTTAGCGGATAAAAAGCGCAGGAGCCCTACCACACTTGACCTGCGCAACACCCCGCCTACGGTGTTGCACAATATCGACACCCCCACCATCGCAGCACTGAATGGCTCAGCTGCGGGTTACGGTATGGATTTGGCATTGGGCTGTGACATTAGAATAATGGCAGATAACGCAAAACTGGCCGCTGCATTTACTGCTCGGGGTGTGGTGCCAGAATCTGGTGGCACCTGGATTTTGCCAAGACTCATTGGATGGTCAAAAGCCAGCGAAATTATCTTTACCGGCAAAACTTTGATCGCCTCAGAATGCGAAGAAATGGGCCTTGTGTCTCATGTGGTCAACACGAATGAAGTGGGTGCCCGTGCCCTAGAAATGGCCGAGCAAATTGCAGCTATGGCTCCGCTTGCCGTACAGTCTTCTAAGCGCATGATGCGTATGAGTATGAACGAGACTTTCAACGACCACGTGCATCATGTGTTTTTGCAGCTTTTACCGTTGTTCCAATCTGATGATTTCAAGGAAGGCATGGAGTCGTTTATGGAAAAAAGAGAAGCGGATTTTAAAGGCCAATAAAGCTTCACTCAAGACGAGCCAAACAAACATCAACAATCACCAATAATTAATCAATCTTTTGTTAGGGAAAATAAAATGACAGATGCATATATTATCGACGCAGCCAGAACACCTCGCGGCATAGGCAAAGCAGGTAAAGGCTCACTATCAGAATTCCATCCAAGCCGCCTACTGGCTAAAGTCTTTGAAGGCATTCAAAGCCGCAACGATCTGAACACCGCAGACATCGACGATGTAGTTGTAGGTTGCAGCTCACAAGTGGGTAAGCAAGGTTCCTGCGTTGGCCGTATGGCTGCATTAGACGCAGGCTGGGACACCTCAGCATCTGCGGTTACCTTAGATCGCTTCTGCGGTTCTGGCATTACCTCTGTGAACTTAGCGGCCGCTAATATCATGAGCGGCATGGACGACCTATGTGTCGCAGGCGGCGTTGAGATGATGTCTTACACTGCAACGCTGACACCAGAATACGGCAACAGAACAGTAGACGGCGGCAACTTACATTTGCGCGACCTGCACCCTCAGCCACACCAAGGTGTGTGTGCAGACATGATTGCTACACTAGAAAATTTCAGTAGAGAGGAGCTGGATGCCCTAGCCGTTGAAAGCCAAATTCGAGCACAGCACGCGGTTGCGAATGGCTACTTCGATAAGAGCGTTATTCCTGTATTTAACGACGACGGCACCCTTGCCCTAGATCGTGAGGAATTCCCACGCCCTGGCACTACTATGGGAACCTTGGCCGCACTGCCCACGGTTTTCTCTCAGTTCATGGACGCGGCAGTAGATAATGGCGGCGAAACCTTCCGCCAGTTAGTGGCTCGCAAGTACCCAGATCTGGATATTAACCACGTACACCACGCAGGCAATAGCTCGGGTGTTGTAGACGGCGCGGCGGCTCTGATTTTAAGTAACAAAGCCTATGCAGACAAAGTCGGGTGGAAACCACGCGCGAGAATTATCTCAATGGCAACAGTCGGTGGCGATCCAACCCTCATGCTTAACGAGCCAGTACCTGCAGCAAGAAAAGCTTTAGCTAGAGTAGGCATGACCGTAGACGATATCGACCTGTTTGAAATCAACGAAGCCTTCTCCGTAGTGGCTGCAAAGTTCATTCGCGACTTGGGTCTTGACCCGGCCAAAGTTAACGTCAATGGCGGCGCTATGGCACTGGGGCACCCCATTGCTGCGACAGGTTCAATACTGATTGGAACCATGCTCGATGAGTTAGAGCGCCGAGACCTAAGCACTGGTCTCATTACTATGTGCACTGGCGGCGGAATGGCACCAGCCATCATAATAGAGCGCGTCTAGTTAAATTTAGACATTCACCGCAACCCAAAGCGCACCGGCTTAAACACCGGGGGTTGCAATTGCACCGAGGTTTAGTCCAATTAGCGTCCTGCATTATAGGTAACAACAGCAATGATTTTGCCTCGCAAAAATTTCGGCACGCCCTTCGCACTGCTCTTTGCACTTTGGGACTAGCTTTTACCCTAGGCGCCTGCGGCGAGAACGATGAAGCCATAAAAACTCTTGCTATAACAGCTTTGAATGACTGGTTTTCAGCAGCAGCCACAGACAACCCACCTAGCTGCCATGCTTTTGGCCTAGTTAAATTTCACGACGCAAGCTGCGCTGATATGTATGAACACGCAGCACAAATAGAACCAGGGAGCCGCACAATAACCAGCAGTACGCTGCTCAAATGCTACGGACAGGGCCGTCAAGAGTTATGCGGTGAATTTGTAGAAATACGGCTTACCGCAAGGAACACTAACGGCAAAAAAATCCAAGAGGGCGCAGTCTTAAAGCGCGACGCAGGGGTTTTTAGACTCTACTGGTACCGCTCGGACGCTCTGTTCACAACACTTATAAAGCGAACAGACGACGAGGACGGCGAGCGAGCACCAGAGCGAAAACAAGCTCAGTTAGAGGCGGTATATGCAGAAATAGTGCAACGCCAGCCAGAGCTATATCAGTTTGTTGTGTGCAAAGAAGCATCAGTTTCTAGCAGCAAATTGGTGGGCAAGCCTGTTAATCCAAAAGACATTAGCACTGCAGATATGGCCCTGCGTGCCCAACAATGCCCGGAGATTTTTTGTCTTGCCATGGTCGGCAAACGCATTGCTCCTCTATGCAATTAGAGTGTGATTAACAGCGATTAAGGTGCGATAGGTTGGTCTTAAATAAGGCCCCGCCTCCCTCCCTTCTTTCTTTCTCTCCTACACGTAAGCTTAACCAGACAAAATGAGTAGAGCATGAACAAATCAGAAAATTTCAGAAACGAAACCAGAGCATGGTTGGCAGAAAATTGTCCGGCAGGTGCCCGTGGCGATGGTCAAATACCCTGGGGCAGCACCAAAGTAGAACTCAATGCAGACAGCAAACTTTGGCTTGAAAGCATGGCCGAGCGCGGGTGGACAGTTCCCACGTGGCCGGTTGAATATGGCGGAGCAGGTCTAGACAAAGACCTTTATCCAATTTTGATTGACGAACTAAAACGTATAAATGCCAGAACCCCGCTGACCGGACGTGGCGTGAACTATATTGGACCCACAATTTTAGAAATGGGGACCGATGACCAAAAAGCGCGTTGGCTGCCAGGCATCGCACGGGGTGAGGGCGGCTGGGCTATGGGATACTCAGAGCCGGGCGCCGGTTCAGACCTAGCGAGCTTGGCCTGTAAGGCCGAACTGAAGGGCGACCATTACATACTTAACGGACGTAAAGTGTGGACATCGGACGCAATGGATTGCGACTACATTTTTGTGCTTGCCCGCACTAATCCAACGGCACCGCAACACTTAGGTATCAGCCTAATTTTGGTAGATATGTCTCAGCCTGAAGTGGCCGTCACTCCAGTGCGCCTACTTAGCGGAGCATCGCCTTTTAACGAAACCAATTTTGAAAATGCCATAGCGCCCGCTAATGATGTGATTGGTGGCGTGAACAATGGCTGGACAGTAGGCAAACGATTACTGCAATTCGAGCGCTCCACTCACGCGGGCATTAATACGTCTGGCTCACAAGGCGGCCGCTCAAGCGACAGCCCACTGCCCAAACAGGTACAACAATACAGTCCTCTAGTAAATGGCCAAATCGCAGACGCTACTTTACGCCTCCGCCTGCTTAACCATCAAATGGCCTTTACTGCCCAGCGTCTAACCCAGAAGCGCGTCATTGAAGAAACTGCAGCCAGCGCACCGGGCTTTGCTTCTTCTGCCGTAAAATTGTCTAACGCCCTGATTACCCAGGAAGGCGATGAAATTCTGGTAGCAGCCATGGGGACCCAAGGTATTGGCTGGGAGACCATTGGCTTTAAGACTCAAGAAATAGATGCCACGAGAGATTGGCTGAAACAAAAGTCTTTAACCATTGCAGGCGGAACCAAAGAAGTACAACTGAACATAATTGCCAAGCGAGTATTGGGCTTACCTGACTAGCCTCGCCTCGCAAGAGGGCCCGCCGAAGAGAGAAAGCTCAACTGGGGCCCTAGGGTTGCAATCTTTGTACCCGCCATTGTTCCTCAGCATCACGCTTAAACTGCAAACGGTCATGTAGCCGACCTTCGCGCCCCTGCCAAAACTCGTAAGCTTGCGGATGCAACTTGAATCCACCCCACGTCGTTGGTCTTGGCGCTCTATCTGTATGCAGGACCGCCAAATCTTTATAGCGCTGCTCTAACTCTTCTCGACTTCCTACGGGCCGGCTTTGCTGAGAAGTGGCAGCTGCCAACTGGCTGGCTAATGGCCGCGAATAGAAGTAGGTATCTGCTTCAACTGAACCCAAGGCCACTACTTCACCGCGAATCCGAATTTGCCGATCCAACTCACGCCAATGAAAAAGCAGTTCCGCCCGAGGATTGGCCGCTAAAGCCTGACCCTTCTCACTGC
Organism: uncultured Gammaproteobacteria bacterium; assembly: GCA_913043815.1. Taxonomy (GTDB): domain Bacteria; phylum Pseudomonadota; class Gammaproteobacteria; order Pseudomonadales; family Azotimanducaceae; genus UBA4421. The sequence continues at coordinate 60,548 of CAJWNY010000003.1, read as the reverse complement.
CGCCATCAGAAAACCAGCTAAAACCCGTTTCATCGAAGCCTTTGAGCAACACAATTCGCACAGTAGGCTGACCCCGTGCATCCGATGTAGCCAAAGCCATAGCGGTGACATCTTGAATCTTCGCTTTTTCAGCTTCACCAATCCAGCGCATAAACTGATCCAACGGATTTTTTGCAATTTGGGCGCTGCTTAAAGTAGCGTATTTATATTCTCGACGAACATCGCGAATTAGATCGGTCATGTTAGCGTTCTAGTGACGTGTGAATAAGACAGCGTAGTTGGGATAGACCGGTTGCGCCAGTGCTTAGGACACCAAAATGTTGCAAAGATCTTTGCTCACAGACTGCTAAAACCTAAATCGCACTTTGATCTATTTGGCAAACTCGTCGGGACCACTTTCACTACGCTATTTACTGACTAGCTATTTGCCGCATCACCGGGCGCCGCAAACTCAGAATCATCCACTTGGGGAACCGCGCTACGGTAACCCCATACGGGCGACATAAATACACCGTAAAGAAACAGTATCAGAGACAACGCCATCGCTGGAATTAGTGCATTGAGCGTTCCAAACCGTTCAATCATCCAGCCCAGCACAATCGCGCCTATTGGCGCACTGCCCACCATGCCAATACTGAACACCGACATGATCCGCCCAAGATATTCATTAGGCGCTGACTCCTGAACAATCGCCCGGGCCAGATTAGTGGTCACACCCATGTTCAATCCCCAACCGATGGTGGCAACTACCATGACCCAAAATGCGGGTTCTATCCACATCAGGTAAATCACTAAAATCCGGGACAACTGCATAATTAAAAACAATCTGCCCGGAGCTTTAAGCGGCATATAACGCAGCAAAATAAGATTAGACAAAGTAGCGCCGGCAAAAAATACCGCCATAAGCACAGCCAACAACCACGCATCACCGTCGTAAATACGTTTAACGATAAAGGGGAATACAGTAATAAAAGACCCGGCGTTAAAAATACTTGAACTAAAAGTAATCAGCAGCGTATTAAAAATAATCGGGCTGCGGTACGTTGCCGCCAACCCATCGCGTATGACCTGCAGCGAAGAAGTCCCCTCAACAAACGCAACTGCAGGTTGCACTGGCGCAATTCGCATCATCATAAGACCCGCCAGCACGAGCCCAAAAGCCTGCAGGCCAAGCACCGGCGATATACCTAAGGTGTCCATCTGACCGGCAAGAATTAGACCCACCACTTGGACCACAAATCCTATGGCGGTGGCTGCGGTCACACCCTGCTGCACTGAGGAACTGGTGAGGCGATTTAGAATCGCTTGCTGACCCGGCATAGAATAGGACTGAACTACACTCATACCTAAGCCCCAGAGCGTCACTGTGGCAACACCCAACAACTGATACATTTCCATAAAAATAAGAAAGAGCGGCAAAATAGGGGCAACGAAATAGACTTTTATCAGCATTGATCTGGGGTCGCGGCGATCAGCGCTCGCCCCACCCATTAACATCAGCACAACACCGGGGATACCAATAATGGCCTGAATAAGCCCCACTTGATCTGCAGGCAACTGCAAAATGCCAATAAGCATCCAACTCAATAGCAACTGTTGCATAGCAAGGGCCATGCCTGAAAAACCAGTGGAACCCAAATAAGCTCTAAAGCCAGGGTTTTGCCAAATTGATTGTGCTTGTGTCAAAACTGTCCCCTTACCTGTCGATCAGCATCGCCTCTAATCCCGCTGGGCGCAAGATAAAGCCAATAACACCTGAATATAAATAGCGTAACCAGATAGCCTTATCATCCAACGAAAAATAAGACTCAAACAATAAAAAAGGTTGGGCGAGCAAAGGATCTACAAATAGGTAAAGGCTATACAAACCAAGATTTGCGCCATTAGGACTTCAGCGGACAACAGTTAACTGACTGCTCCTTTAGCGATTGCCAATTTGCTGGAAGTATCTCCGGCGGCGCCAACCTAACTAACCGTCAATTTGACCGATGCCAACTCAGTAACAGTGACCCAGTCGAACCCGCAAGCGTTGCTTGGGCTAATTTACGTCAAGCGGTTTTTAGACATCGCGATCTAAATATGGCGCTCGTTAATCATTGCCTTGGTTACGATCTGACCTTTAAAGACTGCCAGATGCAGGGCTCAGATTTATCCCTGGGAAATTTCAAAATACCCGTGGGCATTTAGACTTGGCTGCGCTGACAATCACCGACTATAATTTTCCCCATGGCAGTTTGTCCGATACCCTTTTAATTGGCTGCAAGCTTTCCAACAATCGATTGACCGAATGCTTATTGGATTTTCAGATCTAAGCGGAGCAGATTTAAAAGACCGCGAAATGTTTGATATTTCAGCGCAAAATTGCAAACTCAAAGGGGGCGATTTACGCGGCGCTAACTTCAACAACTTGGATTTAAATAGCTTCGATCTTAAAGGGGTACGCCATTACTAAAATCAGTTACCGGCGTTCGTAGATTCGCTGAATCTACTTTTTGACTAAGAATAGCTGGCTAAAGTTCTCCCTCGCAACGTCAAACGTCGTAGCGGCAATGTGACGCTTTGGTTTCGAAAAGAAAATTTGACGGACCATACTCCAAATCCTGCTCCACCCCCGACCGACCAGAACATCTAGTCAGTCGAGGATGAGACAACAACTAAAGTAAGCTTTACTCAGCGGCAATTTCCAGTAATTCAACCTCAAATACCAGCGTAGAGTTGGGTGGAATTGCGCCGCCCGTTCCGCGTTCGCCGTAAGCTAATTCTGGCGGAATAACCAAGCGCCACTTAGAACCCACACCCATCAACTGCAGTGCTTCAGTCCATCCAGGTATCACTCTGTTAACGGGGAAGCTGGCAGGAGAGCCCCGCTCTACCGAACTGTCAAAAACCGTGCCGTCAGTCAAAGTACCATGATAATGAGTCACTACGGTGTCCTCCGCGCTAGGCTTAGGGCCGTTACCTTCAACTAATACTTCATACTGAAGACCCGATTCTAAAGTGGTGACTTCAGGCCTAGCCGAGTTTTCTGCGCGGAAGTTGTCCCCCGACGCGTTTTTTTCTTCTAACAGGGCTTCGGAAAGTGCCGCCATATATTGCTCTTGTTGTTCCAAAGGCACTTGCGAATCAGTACCTGCAACAGCGTCTTTTGCACCCTGCATAAATGCACTCATTTCGACAAGACTATTACTTTGCTCAATAATATTTTTCGCTTGGGTATAGCCAATAACATAACTCGCACTGTCCAGATCAGAGCCTGGCATAAACTTTTCTTCTTGCTTAGTTTGCCCTGCAGGCTGGCAGCCGGCCATTAACAGAGTTGAGGCAGTCCCCAGCATCAAAACCAGTCTTGTATTCATTAAATTCATCTCAATTATATGGTGGGTTGCTTGCCACGTTAGCAGCGGGTTACATTTTACTGAATGATACCGCCTTTGCCCCCCCGATGTGCACTCCAAGTCGCAAAATTCACACGACTTATAGGGCAATGAGAGTAGAAAGACTGAAATTGAAAAAAATTAGAGCTAATCACACTCTAAAGCATGAATACGCTGTAAAGAACTAGGACATTATAAGCTTATGAGCAAAACTTTTATCTCCACTAACAGGCTGCAACGCTCGCGCGTGTTCGGTTTTTGGCAAAAACTAGTTTTAGTTAGTATTTTAGGTCTAGCGCCGGCATCGCAGATTTTCTCGGCTGACGATGGAGCCATCCTCCCCCGCCCCCTACAGACTGGGTTTGAATCCCCCAACAAGCAAAATAGCGTCCAGCAATCCGAAGAAGAAATACTTACCGCTCCGACTTTATCTGCACTGGACATACATCCTAGAACAAGTCTTAACGTTGTCGAGCAATTACGGCGCAATCACTACCTCAACAAAACCGTTAATGATGAATTGTCGGAGCATGTTTTCGACAAGTACCTGACTGTATTAGACCCGGGTCACTATTACTTTATTGCAGACGATCTCTCTGAATTTGAAAAGTATAGGTTCCAGTTAGACGACGCCTTAAAAAAAGGCGACTTAGAACCTGCCTTCTTGATTTTTAATCGTTATCAAATGCGCACTGTAGACAGGCTAAATTACCTTATTGGCCTAATCGACGGCGGCATAGAAAACTTGGACTTTAGCCGGAAAGAGTCAATCTTGGTTTCCCGCGAAGATGCTGAATGGTCCACAGACAAAGCAGCCAACGATGATCTCTGGCGCCGTCGTCTAAAAGCGCAGGTGCTCGCGATGAAGCTAAGTGACAAGACAGTGGAGGAAATCGCTGAACAACTGCGCAAGCGCTATAGAAACCAGCTCAAAATTGTAGTGCGTAATAAAAGTGAGGATGCCTTCCAAGCCTACATCAATGCCTTCGCACATAGCTACGACCCTCATACTGAGTATTTTTCCCCGCGGACATCTGAAAATTTCAACATAAATATGTCGTTATCACTTGAAGGCATAGGCGCAGTGCTAAGGAGCGAAGACGATACAGTGGAAGTAGTGCGCTTAGTGCCTGCTGGACCTGCGGACAAAGGAGGACAATTGAAACCTGCGGACAAAATCACCGCTGTAGGGCAAGGCAGTCAGGGTCCATTTATAGATGTAGTTGGCTGGCGATTAGACGACGTTGTTGAGCTGATCAGGGGACCTAAAGGCTCTACAGTACGTTTAAGTATTTTATCCGCTGACGGGAAAGAAGCCGTAGGCAAGAATATTACAATTGTGCGGAACAAGATTAAGCTAGAGGAACAAGCAGCTAAAGCCAAAACCATAACACTGGGGGAAGATGACCCGAGGCTTATTGGGGTGATTGAAATACCTACATTTTACGCCGACTTTGCAGCCCAGCAAAAGGGAGACCCCAATTACCGCAGTACCACCAGAGATGTCCGACGTTTAGTAGAAGCGCTCAAAGAAGAGGGCGTAGAGGGCTTGATCATAGATCTACGTAGCAATGGTGGTGGCTCTTTGCAGGAAGCGGACACCATGACTGGACTCTTTATTCCCTCTGGCCCAACGGTTCAGGTGAAATCTGCGCGACGCCGCGCCAATGTACTAAGCGACAACAACTTAGAATTAGCATGGAGTGGCCCAATGGCTGTTATGGTTAACCGTCTATCGGCATCGGCTTCAGAAATTTTTGCTGGCGCTTTGCAGGACTATGGCCGCGCGCTAGTTGTTGGCAACCAAACCTTTGGGAAGGGCACTGTACAGACGCTTATCCCACTCAATAGAGGCCAACTGAAACTCACAGCTGCTAAATTTTATAGAATTTCTGGACAGAGCACCCAGCATCAAGGCGTAATACCGGACATCGTATTTCCAACTTTAGTGGACAACGACGTGATTGGTGAGAGTACATTAGACGACGCAATGCCTTGGGATAAAATAAAGCCCGCTAATTATCGACCCTTTGACGACCTTGCAAACATTGTTCCTAAGCTGCAAGAGCAGCACAACAGTCGAGCAGCAGATAATCCGCACTTCGTGTACTACCGAGCTCTGAGTCGGCGAAGTCAAGAAAAGTCTGCTATCGAAGTATTGTCTCTCAACGAGGCCGTGCGGCGCAAAGAAAGAGCGCAAGATGACCTTTGGCGTTTAAACCTTGAGAACACGCTACGTATCGCCACAGGTAAAGCAACTGCAGAAACACTGGACTCGTTGAAAGAATTACAAAAAGCAGAACTTGATTCCAAAATTGCACCAGAGTTACAGCCTGAAGGTGACTCTAAAGAACTAACTAGCGCTTTTATTGAGGGGGCAGAGGCAGATGATGCTCAACAGAAGCTCAGCCGGAATAATACTAAGGAGAAAGCAACCACTACAGACAGTGAAAACGACCTTATTGATGAGATCGGCGAAGATCCAATGCTGCGAGAAGCTGGGCGCGTCTTGGCTGATTTAGTTGATGAGCAGCAGTCCAACTCATCGGCACCAAAAGTTGTAGCGGCCTCTAGCTGAGAAACCCAGACCTCTTATAAGCTTGGAAGAGAGTTAAGCTTTTCAGCAAAATGCAACCTTTACAAGCAAGGGTGCTAATAGAGCTCCAGGCTTCTTTAACCTTACTAAACACGGTCGCCACTTGATGCATCGATTTCAGGGAGGCGCTGCTTAATAGCATTAATCAGTACACTTTCGAAATCAGCTACCGTAAAAGTTTGCTGTTGCTGATGCCCATACCTGCGCAGAGTTACGGTACCGTCTGCCACTTCGCGTTCACCAATAATCAAAAGGTTAGGGATTTTACGGGTAGCACCTTGGCGTATTTTCTTCGGCAATGTGTCATTTGAAGGCGCCAGTTCCGCACGTACCATTTGGTTACGCAGCCGGGCCACTATTTCATTAGCATAATCATCATACTGTTCCGAGACCGTCAGCAGTTGAACTTGAATGGGCGCAAGCCATGTCGGAAATGCACCCGCAAAGTGCTCAATCAAAAAAGCAACCATGCGCTCATGAGTACTAAACGGCGCACGGTGAATACAGAACGGCGTGTGCTCTTCGCCATCTGAACCCACATACTTTAAGCCCATACGTTCAGGTACGGCAAAATCTAACTGTACAGTAGAAACAGATTCTTCTCGGCCGGTAACGGTATTGAACTGGATGTCTATTTTAGGGCCGTAAAAAGCGCCTTCGCCTAGTCCAATCTTGTAGTCAATTGCCAATTCATTGAGTACTTCTTCAAGCACTTGCTCAGAGTCACGCCAAGCTTGCGGATTGTCGACAAACTTTTCTTTGCCCTTGGGATCTTCTGGATCCCACTTTGACAAACGAACATGAAAGTTATTTAGGCCAAGAATTCGATAAGCGTCTTGGTACATGGCCATAACAGATTTAAACTCGTCCTTAATCTGTTCTTTGGTGCAGTAAATGTGTGCGTCGTTCATACACATACCGCGCACCCTTACCAAACCACTGACAGCACCGGAATCTTCAAAGCGGTACACCTGACCATATTCGGCCAAGCGCAAAGGCAGATCTCTATAACTGCGCGGTTCCGCGGAAAAGACCTTGTGGTGATGTGGACAGTTCATCGGACGCAGTCGGTAGGATTCTTTAACGACCCGCGCTCCATTTTCGCCCTCTTTCCCGTCTTCACCACTTTCCCCATCTAAAGCGGATTCAAGCAACTCCATTGGCGGATACATGTCTTCAGCGTAATACGGAAGGTGGCCTGTGGTGTGGTAAAGAGATTCTTTAGCAAGGTGTGGTGTAGCTACTCTAGAATAACCCCCTTTAAACTCTAACTCCTTAGCAAGATTCTCTAACTCATCACGAATAATGGTGCCATTTGGCAACCACAAAGGCAGGCCTTTACCAATATCGTTATCAATCGTATAGATACCCAGCTCACGACCGAGTTTTTTGTGGTCACGAGCTTGGGCTTCTTCAAATGCTTCCACATGCGCGTCTAGGGTTTCTTTATTTAAAAATGCCCAAGCATAAATACGCGTCATCATTACGTTGTCAGAATTACCGCGCCAGTATGCGCCAGCGACACTTTTCAGTTTAAAGGCGTCGCGGGGGATATCTTTTGTGGTATGAACGTGTGGCCCTTCGCACATATCCAGAAATGGTCCGTTGCGATAAAAAGATAAACCCTCTAGGTTATTTTTTTTGACCAACTCAGCTCCGTATTCCATTTTATACGGTTCACCCATCTCGCTAATACGGGCAAGCGCATCATCTGCGGAGAGGTCTTCGCGATCAAAGCGCTGACCTTTCTTAATAATCTTCTTCATTTTCTGCATAAGCGCGGGAAAATCCTCTTCCGTAAGCGGTTCGGACAATAAGAAGTCGTAATAAAAGCCGTCACTAATAGGTGGGCCGAACCCCAACGTGCTCCCAGGGCGAATCTCCAAAACCGCCTGAGCCAGAACGTGAGCTAAACTGTGACGAACCTTATAGAGATCATCTTTTTCAATTTCTTCAATGTGATCTTCTGACATCAACCTACTTTCCCTTTTCTTCTGCTACTTAGACGTATTTTTTACTAAATTTTCAACTGCAGGACAGCCAACTAACCCCCAAAAATCTCTGCAACCACATTTTCGGGAACTTTATCATCCACAGAGAGTTATAACCCAAATATCGGCCTTAAATGCCAAGTTCGTGACCTTCAGTTGTCTTGTATATAATAAGGCTGCCCAAGCGTAATGCATAGTCGCCAAACGCATTGGCATGGATCTAAATTGAGAACAAAAGTGGGCTTAGCTCAGCGGTCCCAACGGACACTGTATCTTCTCACAGCCTTGCAAAAGTTGGATGCCATATGATTGAAATACCCGAGTCACCCAACCCCCATGCAGTCGCCATCATGGCTCTAACTGTGGTGGCTTTAGTCCTATTTAGCAGAGAAGAGCTAAAACTCGAAATCACCGCTTTGTGCCTACTGGGCATCATTGTCCTAGGGTTTGCCATTGCACCCTTTGAGGACATCAATCCTACAGACTTTTTTGCGGGGTTAGCCCATGAAGCACTCATCAGCGTGTGCGCTCTTATGGTGTTGGGACAAGGCTTAGTACAAACCGGTGCTCTAGAGCCAGTGGGGCGCCTGCTTTCAGGCCTATGGGGTAAAGCGCCGGTTTTTTCACTACTGCTAACTCTCATTGTAGGCGGCGTACTCTCGGCCTTCGTCAACAACACGCCCATTGTCGTATTACTGCTACCTATACTTATTTCAGTCTGTTTGCGCACTAATAAGTCGCCATCAAAAGTTCTTATGCCCATGGGCTTCGCGACATTAGTTGGCGGTATGGCAACCACTATTGGCACTTCTACTAACTTACTAGTGGTCAGCCTCGCCCAAGCCCAAGGGCTAAAAGAATTTGGCATGTTCGATTTCGCGCTACCGGCACTATTGTCCAGTGGTGTGGCAATCCTTTACCTGTGGCTCATAGCGCCCAAATTACTACCAGATCGCAGCTCAGATCTTAGCGACCACTCGCCCAGACTGTTTGAAGCACGCCTCCAAATCAGCGCTGACAGTCATATGATTGGTAAAACTTTTGCTGAAGCAAGAACTGCTGCGGGGCCGACCATGCAAGTACAGCGAATTTTGCGGGAAGACACTGTTGTCATGCCATTGCCAGACCTGATGCTGATCCAAGGAGACAGACTGCGCATACGCGACACTCCGCAAAATCTCAAACAATACGAGGAAGCTCTGCAAGGCTTGTTGTTTGCGGAAGCAGAAAAAACTCAAATCAATGCTTTGGACGAAACACCCTTATCTATAGAACAACCTGTTTCAGATGAACACCCCCTCACCGCCAACGACCAAACACTAGTAGAAGTAGCTGTGGTGCAAGGTTCAAACCTTGATCAAACCAACCTAGGTGAGACCCACTTCATTCAACAACACCAACTCGTTGTATTAGCCCTGCATAGAGCGGGCAAAGATATTTGGCAGGCAAGTCAAGAAATACAGCAAGTCATTCTCAGGGCTGGCGATGTACTGCTGTTGCAGGGCGCAAAAAACCAAGTCAGCCAGCTCAAAAGCTCTACAGAATTTTTAGTTTTAGATGGCAGCATTACTCTGCCAAAGACAGAAAAAGCCCCCATCGCCCTTTTTATTATTATCTGCGTGGTGGTTTTAGCGGGTACCGGCTTGCTACCCATAGCTGTGGCGGCTTTAACCGGAACCACAGCTATGTTACTCACGCGTTGCCTAAGTATTGGCGCCGCTATCCGCGCGGTCAGCCCCTCTGTCTATTTCGTAGTGGCCTCAAGCCTAGCGCTGGGTATGGCGCTGCAAAAAACCGGGGCGACTATTTATCTAACCGAAATATTTCTTTTTATCACCCAAGGCGCCAGCCCAACAATTATCTTGTCTGCGCTTATGTTGTTGCTGGCAATTCTGACAAATGTAGTCTCAAACAATGCAGCCGCTGTGATTGGTACGCCCATTGCAATTGGAATAGCCAACTATCTAGAGCTGCCCGCGGAAGCCTTTGTACTGGCCGTCCTATTTGGTGCAAATATGAGCTACGCCACGCCCATGGCTTATAAAACGAACTTATTGGTCATGAGTGCCGGTAACTATACCTTTGGCGACTTTGTCAAAGTGGGACTGCCATTAACATTGATTATGTGGGTCACTCTGAGCTACCTTTTGTCGGCTATCTACCTGTAGCCACACCCTGAAACTGTCTAGTCGCTCCACCGAAAGTGTAGAAAATCAACAAACGAGATTCGCAGGTTTGTAAGACATACTTAGCTAACCGCCTAGAGAGTCGCCCGTATTAACTAGAGACCTTTGGTAATTCAAAACCTCTACCATAAGCCGCGTTAGCTATGCTCTCTTGGCGCGACGTCAGATTGGCTTTCCTTAACCCACAGCAGCATCGTGCCACCAATGATCATGAGTATAACTAGGGAAGCAAAACCCGCCCTCTGAGACTGAAAGTACGTCGTTGTAGTAGCGACGAGCAAGGGCGCAAGGAAAGCCGTCACCGAACCGCTAAGACCATAAAGTCCAAAAAACTGTGTAGCCATTTGCGGCGGTGAAATGCGCGCCATTAAAGTGCGCGATGCAGATAATCCGGTGACAAAGAACACCGCAAAAAATTGATTCGTACAAAAATAAGCTATTTCGGCAACGGTGCTAAAGTAGGGAAAACTCCAAACCGCATCTGTAGGAACTGGGATCACAAAAAATATTTTTCCTTGCTGAATCGACACCAGCGTCAACAATATTAGCGAACTCATGCCCACAGCAATTTTTAGAGTTTTCATAGAACCCAGTTTATCGTCAAGCAACCCGCCGAGGTACGCGCCCACCATGGCAGACAAACTAGTGCATAAGCCAAAAATCAAAAGTGTAGTAGAACCCCAATTAAAAGTACCGGAGGCGTAAATACCACCAAACAGCAGCACGCCTACCATGCCATCGTTATAGAACATACGCGCCAATAAATACCGGGCAATGTTAGCGTAATGTTTGAGCTGCTTAACGGTTTCTAGGACATCACTTAAACCTGACCTCACTACCCTAGATAAACCTAAGTTAGATGCTTTGCCGTCTGGGGTGAAGAGCAATACTGGCAATGAAAAAAACAGTATCCAAATACCAGTAATAGGCCCAACAATACGATCGTGTTCATGAGTAGATTGATCTAGTCCAAACAAAGGCTGTGCTGGCAAAAAAGACCATTCCTGAGTACCGGGCAAGGCGAAGGCAAAAAGCACAAAAAGCATCAGCGAAAGGCCGCCTAAGTTACCTAGCGAATAAGCCATACCAGAGATAAGACCGGTTTTTTCTACCGGCGCTACTCTGGGCAGCATGGCGTTATGAAAGACTTCGGAATAGGCGAACACCACCAAAATAACTAACAGTACCGCCAAGCTTTGCATCACACTTAAACCTGCACCAGCAGGTTTTACCCACCATAAGGCAAAAGCACCTAGGCCGATTAACAATACAGTGGCAGCAAGCCATGGCTTTTGCCGCCCACCCTTATCAGCAATAGCCCCAAGAAAAGGAATTGTTATTGCCATAATCGCGCCGGCTATTGCATTTAAGTAGCCAATCAACGCCTGACCTTCCACTGGGTCACCTACAACAACATTGCTAAAGTAGGGAAAGAATATGTAAATCACCACCGCAATATAAAAAGGGTCACGGGCACATTGACCAAAAGTCCAACTGTAATAACCCAATGGGGTCGCAGCAGGGGTACCGGCTATGGATAGCGGCCTAGATGCGACGTCACTACTACTTTCTGTAAAACTCATACCTAGACCTTTTTAAAATTTGACCAGCATGCCACGGCGCAAGTTTGCATCAGAGCGATTTCAACTCAGGCTTTTCACCCGTACTACCTTTTGTTACGCCAGCCACCTTAGAATTACGACCAGAGGTACGAGGGAATTTACGTGACAACTCTGGGCCCGCGGCAGTCAACCCACCATCAACTACTAATGCGTCTCCGGTCACAAAAATAGAGTCGTCACTGGCGAAAAACAGCGCTGCGCCTGCGATGTGATCGCCCTGACCATATTCGGGCCACGGTTGCGCGCGGCTAAAATTCTCTTTTGTTTTTTCGGGCTTACCACCGTCGGCTAAAGGCGTTGCAATAAAGCCGGGGCAAATGGCATTAACCCGAATACGCTCTTGCGCCAGTTCTACTGCCGCAGACTTTGTCATGCTAACAACCGCAGCCTTAGCAGCAGAATAAACCAGCGGACCCGCGTCGCCACTTAATGCTGCAATTGATGCGGTGTTAATAATTGAACCACCGCTGCCCTGGCTGCGCATAATCCGCGCCGCATGTTTAATGCCAAGAAAAACGCCTTTAGCCAAAACATCCATGGTGTAGTCCCAAGACTCAGTTGTGGTTTCAGTTAACGGTCCAATAGCGCCGCCTACTCCTGCGTTATTAAAAACAATATCTAGATGGCCAAATGTATCTACCGCTAAAACTAACGCAGCCTGAACATCACTTTCTATCGCCACGTCCGCAGGCGTAAAGACAATACGATCGGCAAACCCTAACTCCTGGGCCTCACGCATAAGGGTCGCACCGGTTGACTGATTAAAATCAGCTACCACAACATTAGCGCCTTCCGCTAAGAATCGGAGAACCGTAGAGCGACCCATGCCACTAGCTCCGCCAGTAATTACCGCAGTTTTACCTTTTAGGCGCATTGATAAGTGCATTGAATTTTGTTCTGTATTTTCTATCATCATAACTCACTCTTTCTATAACCAAATCTGTTCTGCTTTTCATTACCACGCGACCAATACATAGCGACATCGCAACCGCTAGCATATACGACCCACCCCTCCACCAATAAAAGCTTATTTGGAGACAAAGGAATACGCCAATTCTCCAATTTTCTCAACAAATTGAGTGGAATTGCATTAACCTTGCATCTGAAAAGATTACGTATATGACACCTTGTTTTGCATTTAAGAACGGATTTCTATTGGGGAGCGCGCAAATGATTGATTGCCACTATTGGCCCACACCAAATGGCTGGAAAGTTACGATTATGCTCGAGGAATGCGGCCTAGATTATAACTTGGTGCCCATAGATATTGGCGGAGGCGATCAATTTAAACCCGAATTCCTGCGCATTAGCCCGAACAATCGCATGCCGGCTATTGTCGACCACGCGCCAAAAGGAGGTGGCGACGCTATTGGACTGTTTGAATCGGGCGCTATTCTCGAGTATCTAGCGGACAAGACTGGGAAATTTCTCCCCGCCCTTACAAATGAGCAAGCACCTGAGCGCTACAAAGTCTTGCAGTGGGTTCACTGGCAAATGGCGAACTTGGGACCAATGATGGGCAACGCCAACCACTTCAAAAACTACGCTCGGAATATCACCGATGACCCCAGTCAGTTGGAATATGGCGTCAAGCGATTTATGGGTGAGGTGGATCGGCTCAGTGGTGTAATGGATGCGCAACTTTCCGCCAATACTTATTTAGCAGGCGATAAATATTCAATTGCAGACATGGCCGCTTGGCCCTGGGCATTTTTGCTTGGCCGTATGATTGACGAAAATATCTGGCAAACCTTTCCTCACCTTAAGCGCTGGGTAGACCTCGTGGCCTCAAGACCCGCGGTACAAACGGGTCGCAAAGTAGGCGCAGATTTGGGCAAAAAAGAGCTCACTGAAGAAGAGACCAAGGCGCGACAAAACATTCTCTTCAATCAAAGCAACGATAAAGTTCGCGCCGCTAGAAAAGAAGCCGCCCATTCTTTGTGAGGCTGAGCACAAGTGGACAAGATATCTCTATTTTACTTGTCAAAATTTGACCAAAATTCTAGGCTGGTCGCCTAGCTAATTAGAAAGCCTATATGAAGAAGCCTGCAAAAAATCACCCATGGAAATTGGGTCTATCAGGGCCTGTCTCTTATGCCACGAAAGGCTCCGGGAACTGGCACGGCTTTTACTCGCCTCCAGAGGCCGCTAGCCCAGTAAAAACATTGAGCCCTTCAGAAATTAAAGAGTTGGGGCTCGAACTGGTCATTCCCGTGGCGGAAATTCTAGAAGCTCGACGCATGTGCCAAAAACTGCACCCAGACCGCGGCGGAGATCCAGAGGCCTTTCAAATGTGGAAGGAAAAACTCGACCGCCTCAAGCGCAGGGTACGTCGCTAGCACTGCAAATCCTTGGTCTGGCTGATTGGATTACCCGCTTACGCAGGCTACTCCGCCCTGCCTAGATGAGCGCAGCTTCTGCGCGTCTTGCAGAGCTTGCTAAATGTATTCGTCTAAGGCTCTGCTTGTCCCCAGATCAAAAATAACTGCCCTGTCAAAACCCAACTCCAATTACCATCGCACTCACCGCGACCGACCAGTGCTTTTAAGGATTTCAAACCGGTGTTAGGGTTGAGTTTGAGGGGTTTTCAATAGACTTTGCGATCGTAGTTGGCAGACCAGCATAAATTAGGCCCACAGAGCTGAATGTAGCCGGATCTCACTACTTGCGATACACGGCGTAACAGCTTGCTTCGGCAGAGTAATGGCACAGCCTAAAATCTGATATCGAAACAAATGTGGGGACATGTGAGAAAACTACTTTTATTCATTACAGCGATATTCAGCCCGATGCTCAATGCAGATCTATCCGACGAAATAACCCACGGCTACGCTGACAACAATGGCGTAAAAATTCACTACGTAAAAACGGGGCAAGGCCCATTGGTCGTTATGATTCACGGCTTTCCCGATTACTGGTACACCTGGCGACACCAGATAAATGCCTTGAAAGAAAACTACACCGTGGTGGCTATGGACCAACGAGGCTACAACCTCAGCGACCAACCAAAGGGCGTGGACCAATATGAGATGCCTAACTTAGTCGCTGACGTAGCAGCCGTGATAAAACACCAAGGCACATCAAGTGCAACAGTGGTTGGTCATGATTGGGGCGGCGCAGTGGCTTGGCAAGTAGCTTTTATGCTGCCGCAAATGGTCGACAATCTGGTAATTCTGAATCTTCCCCACCCCAGTGGTATGGCCAGAGAAATGGCCTCTAATGAAGAACAGCAAAAAAACAGCGGCTACGCGCGTAAGTTCATTGCAGGTTCGCCCACAGACCCAGACATTATGTTTGGTGGGCCGATGACTGCAGAGACTTTGTCTAGTTGGGTCAGCGATCAACAAGAGCGCAAGCACTATATAAAGGCCTTCAAACGAAGCAGCTTTAACGGCATGTTGAACTTTTATAAGGCTAATTATCCATCACCCGATAACGACAGCCCAGTGGCCAACGATAGCGCTTGGCCACGTCTATCTATGCCAGTGTTAATTTTTCATGGTCTCAAGGATACCGCCCTGCACTCCGACGGTTTAAACAACACGTGGGATTGGGTAGATAACGATGTAACCATTGTAACTGCTCCTAACGCGGGCCACTTTGTGCAGCAAGATGCGGAGGGATTGGTTTCACAAACTATGCAATGGTGGTTGTCGAATAGACAACCATAATTTGGACAGTCACAGGCCATCACGCCTGCAAACAGTAATAAAGTAGAAGAGGGGAATCGTTTTGTCTCAAGCAGTAAATATTGGACCAAACTATCGAAAATACGCGCTGGGAATACTTCTCGTCGGGTATATTATTAATTTTATCGACAGATCTATCCTGTCTTTGTTACTCGAGCCTATTAAGATAGATCTGGTCCTAACAGACTCCCAGCTTGGCTTTCTTGGCGGTCTTGCCTTCGCGGTTTTTTATACGTTCTTAGGCATACCTATTGCTGCCCTAGCAGACCGCCGCAGCCGAGTAAAAATCCTCGCTATCTCTATGGTGATCTGGAGCGCAATGACCGCGATATGCGGTTTGGCTAATAACTTCTTAACACTGCTGCTTGCAAGAATTGGCGTTGGTATCGGTGAAGCTGGTGCTAGCCCTCCAAGCCACTCATTGATTTCTGACTACTTTCCAATCGAGACAAGGGCCACCGCTCTTTCCATTTATGCCCTCGGCATTCCCCTTGGAACAATGATTGGTAACTTTGTCGGTGGTTGGGGCGCGGACACTATAGGCTGGAGGTATACCTTCTTCTTAGTTGGCGTACCAGGCATCATCTTTGCGCTGATAGTTTGGTTTACTTTGCGCGAGCCACCCAGAGGTATGTCTGATATAAAATTGAGCCAACGCTCGAAAACACCTATTAAGACTGCGCCTCCGCCGCCAATAAAGACTGTTTTCAAATTACTTTGGAGCAAGACTTCTTTTAGGCATCTTGCATTTGCAGCAGGCTTGCACGCATTCGTCAGCTATGGTGCCGGCACTTGGAATGCACCATTTTTCATACGAATTCATGAAATGTCGTTGACGGATATTGGCAGTATTTTAGCACTAGTCGCAGGTGTTGGCGCTATCGGTACATTTTTTGGAGGCTACATTTCCGACAAACTCTCCGATCGAACCGACGACAAGCGCTGGTACTTTTGGGTACCAGGTATAGCTACTCTAGTCATGGTGCCATTTCAGCTAATTGCCTACCTCTACGGCGGTATGTGGGCTGTTGTAGCCTCACTCATGATAGTCGCGATCTTGGGTAGCGCATACCTGGGACCATCTTTCGCTATGACACAAGCATTAGTTTCATTGCGTATGCGTGCCGTCGCATCTGCTATTTTGCTTTTCGTACTTAACCTTATCGGCATGGGTCTAGGGCCCTATCTGGTTGGTGTTCTGAGCGACATACTGACACCAGACTTTGGTATTTACTCGATACGCTATGCAATGTGCGCAGCCGTATTGGTTAATGTATGGGCAGCTTTTCACTATTTTATTGGAGCGCGTACAATGCGTAGCGATTTAGCAGACACGCAAGAGATGAACGAAAAGCTTTTAACTGAAAGTAATGCCACCTGAAGACAGTGGTTTTAAGAATAAAGCGTTCATAATAGTAAAGAACGCACCAAAACAGCAAAAATAGAGAGAACCGGGAGAAAAGGAAATGAAGCTAGGACTACTCGCAGGAAATATCGGCCCACGCGTTAAAGTAGACATGGGCGTAATAAAACACGCCGAGACGTTAGGTTTCGACTCCGTATGGACAGCTGAGGCTTGGGGTGGAGACGCCGTCACACCAGCTACTTGGATGCTAGCCCATACCAGCAAGATCAAAGTGGGTACTGCAATTATGCAAATGCCCGCACGTTCGCCCGCTATGTCAGCAATGACGGCAATGAGCTTAGCGGAACTTTCTGGCGGTCGCTTTATTGTTGGCTTGGGGGCATCTGGACCCCAAGTTGTCGAAGGCTGGCACGGGGTGCCCTACGGCAAACCTGTTACGCGGCTGAAAGAATATGTGCAGATCATGAAACAGATATTTAAACGCGAAGGACCACTGAACTTTGAGGGCGAACTCTACCAACTGCCCTATACCGGCACCGGAGCCACGGGCTTGGGCAAGCCTCTGAAAAGTATTTTACATTGCGAAGAAGACATTCCAATTTTTGCCGCAAACATAACCCCCAAGGGTGTTGCAGCAGCAGCAGAGGTTTGTGATGGGTTTTTCCCCATCTGGATGGACCCTGAAAAACACGAGGTATTTTCAGCGCCTATTCAAGAGGGTTTCGCTAAAGCCGGCGACAAGGACATGACGCAATTTGAAGTCTCACCCTTTGTCACAGTATCCATGGGCGATGATGTCGAGCAGTGTATGTTGCCTATACGCGCAAATATGGCGTTATATATTGGTGGCATGGGCGCCAGGGACAAAAACTTCTACAACAACTATGCCAAGGCATTAGGATTTGAAGACGCGGCAGTGAAAATACAGGATCTCTTTTTGGCCGGACGCAAAGACGAAGCGGCTGCCGCTGTACCCGCAGAACTCATTGATGCATGTCACTTGGTAGGCCCCAAGGAGCGAATTAAAGAACGCTTACAGCGCTGGAAGGAAGCGGGTAATCAAGGCCGCGTCGCGTCAATGCTACTCGGCTGTCGGCAGCCTGAGGCATTAGAAGTCATCGCTGGCGAAGTGCTTTAAAGCACAGAAGAACGACTAGGAGCTGGGCTCACTGACCCAGCACTACGTTAAACTCAAAGCAGACACTAATCCGCTATGTGCAACGCTCTATAGTCCAAGCACCTACACGCTTACTAACACCAATAATTACATTGAATTGCTCAGCGTAACTTCATAACCAAGGATTTTTATGTACCCCGGACATTGGTCAAAAGTAAAACCAGATACCCCCGCGTTGATAAACGCAGCTACTGGTGAAGAGGTTTCATGGTTGGATCTGGACAATCGCTCCAAGCAAGTTGCCAACCTGCTTCGGGCTAGAGGCTTGAAGCCCGGAGATCACGTTTCCATTTTAATGGAAAATCATTTATCGTTTTTTGAAATCGCTTGGGGCGCCTATCGGTCAGGCCTCTACATCACGTGCATTAACCGTTACTTAACCGCGGAAGAAGCGGCCTATATTATTCAAGACTCAGGTACTCAGGTGCTTTTTACGTCCAGCGACTTGGCCATCGCCGCTGAGCTTTTGAATTTAATACCAAATTGCAGACACCGTTTTATCCGCGGAGCGAGCTCCGACGATCTGAGCGGCTACGAAGACTACTTGAGCGCAGTAGCTCAGCAATCCACAGCTCCATTGCAAGAACAACCCGCCGGTGACTCCATGCTTTATAGTTCGGGCACTACTGGGCAACCTAAGGGTATTAAACGGCCGCTATCAGGGTTGGATGTCAGCGAAGGCATTCCCGGCGTTGAACCCAACAACCCCTATGGCTTAAACGCCAAAACAGTCTACTTGTCCCCCGCGCCGCTCTATCACGCAGCACCTTTTGGCTTTTGCATGCGCACACTGGCTTTAGGCGGCAGTGTGATAATGATGGAACGTTTTGACCCAGAACTCTCGCTCAGGTACATCGAGCAGTATCAAATTACTCATTCACAATGGGTACCTACCATGTTTATTCGCATGCTTAAGTTAGACAAAAAAACGCTGTCCGGGTACGACCTAAGCAGTCACCAATGTGCAATCCATGCGGCAGCGCCGTGTCCGGCGCCAATAAAGCATCAAATGATGGACTGGTGGGGACCGATTCTATGGGAGTACTACGC
This sequence comes from uncultured Gammaproteobacteria bacterium, assembly GCA_913043815.1. Classification (GTDB taxonomy): domain Bacteria; phylum Pseudomonadota; class Gammaproteobacteria; order Pseudomonadales; family Azotimanducaceae; genus UBA4421. The sequence goes on along the minus strand of CAJWNY010000003.1, from coordinate 41,497 downwards.
TGGTACTGAGCGCAATGGTACAACTATTATCGGCCCACAGGATTGGCTGGCAAATCCGGGCTCAGTGGGCAAAGCCCACATTGGCGTTGTGCATATTTGTGACGAGACCGGCGTTGAACAAGCCCAAGGCGACGAAGGTATGATTTATTTCGAGCTGCCAGAAAGAAATTTCGAGTACCACAACGCTCCAGAAAAAACCTCTGGGGCGACCCATCCAATCCATAGCAACTGGACCTCCCTGGGAGACGTCGGCTACCTCAACCAAAAAGGATTCTTATTTCTGACTGACAGAAAGGCTTACATGATTATTTCCGGCGGCGTAAACATCTACCCAAGAGAAATCGAAGACACACTCATAATGCACGAGGCCGTGCAAGACGTTGCCGTTTTTGGAGTACCCAACGAAGATTTTGGTGAGGAGGTCAAAGCGGTAGTGCAACCAATGCACGGCATTGAGGGTACTGATGCGCTGGCAGAGGACCTTATCGCCTACGCCAAAGAAAACTTGGCTAACTATAAAATACCCAGATCAGTGGATTTTCTCGACGAACTACCACGCCTCCCCACCGGGAAGCTGTATAAGCGTCTCCTAAAAGATCAATACTGGCCGTCGCAACAAAAAAATAGAGGACCACGCAGGTAATAAGTCAACGGCCTAATGGATATCAGAACTTAAGCACAGATAAAGCTGCCGGCCGAGCCCGATAGGCTTGGTCCCACGCTTGGATATTTGGGTAATCGCTTATTACTTCAGACTTGCCAAAACGAGCAAATTGAAGGCCGCTTTGCAACGTACAATCAGCGATTGAAACGCTGTCGCCTAGCAAAAGGCTACGACCATCACTTAGCATTTTTTCTATAAAGCCTAGTGCTTTTGGCAAACTAGCTTCGATTTCCGCTGCAGCCTTTGGATCTGCAGGCAAACCAAACGGTGAATTAGTTACGTGGACGTAGCGTCCGATTGGGATTGCGATACGTAACTCAACAATCCGCTCCAAATCGCGAGCAAAACTTCGCTCTATAGGATCAGAACCCAGCATATTGTTGTCGGCGAATTTTTCGTCGAGGAAATGAATAATACTGAGAGACTCGCTTAAATACCGACCGTCATCTAGTTCAAGAACCGGCAGCGCTCCAAAAGGATTGCGCTGCAAATGCTCAGGCGAATTCTGTTCACCTTTTAGTGTATTGACTCGAACTTGCTCAATGCCCATATCAGTACCCGATACTTCACGCTCTGCGATATAGAGCATGACTTTGGTAGGGTTCGGCGCAGCCGGCACGGTGTATAGTTTCATTGTAAGCCTCAAAATTATGATCTAATTAAAAATGCACTGGCCACGAAGAAAATTAAGGCTCGGCACTAAACAAAATTTATTCCCTAAGATATCAAACTAAGTTAGTTAAAAACAAATTTTAAGTAGGCACCAAAATATATTTAACATCCAACTTACTCTAAATTCTGTTTTACTCTTTTGAAATGCCTTCACCAAATTTTGAGTTATCTTTTTGACTTTCACTAACCTAACGATAGTCGACGAGTCGATGCAGAACCGTATTACAAAGCCCCGCAGGGCTCCCAGCACAGCCATAAACGGTAAATACCTGATATGCTCGTAGCTTGCTTCGCTTCTGTTTGGGAGAATTTATTTTGTCTAAATACGACTACATTATTATCGGTGCTGGCACAGCGGGATGTGTTCTCGCAAACCGATTATCTAAAGACCCGTCTAAAAAAATTCTGTTATTAGAAGCTGGCAAAAAAGATAACTATTTTTGGATAGACATCCCCGTGGGATATCTCTACACCATTGGCAATCCACGCACGGATTGGTGCTTTTCCACCGAACCTGAGACGGGTCTAAACGGCAGAAGTATTGGTTATGCCCGCGGCAAAGTGATCGGCGGATCGTCGTCTATTAATGCCATGATTTATATGCGCGGACAGAAAAGTGACTACGAGTATTGGGCAAGTCAGGGCAACCGCGGCTGGGGTTGGGATGACGTGCTGCCTATATTTCGGCGATCGGAGGACTACCAACACGGCGCCGATGACTTTCACGGCAGTGGTGGCGAACTCCGAGTAGAGGAACGTCGAGTGAATTGGGAAATACTGGACGTTTGGCGCGAAGCTGCCGCGCAAACTGGCATACCCAAAATCAAAGAATTCAACACCGGCGACAACTTTGGGAACGCCTACTTCCAAATGAATCAGCGCGCAGGAAAGCGCTGGAGCGCAGCTCGCGCTTTCTTAGACACAGCACAAAGGCGGCCCAATTTAACGGTGATGACCGAGGCCATGGTACAAAAACTAGCTTTGGAAAAAACCGACAAAGGACTAGTTGCCACGGGCGTGCACATGCACCACAAAGGTCATGCTCAACTAGTAACTGCCAGAAAAGAAGTTTTACTGGCAGCGGGCGCCGTGGGCTCGCCACAAATTTTACAGCTCTCGGGCATCGGCGATCCGGACCTACTGCAGCAATACGGTATCGAGACAAAACGCGAACTACGAGGCGTGGGAAATAATTTACAGGACCATCTACAGGTTAGAACAATCTATTCGGTAGACAATACCGTAACCTTAAATCGCCGAGCAAAATACCCTTGGGGTATGGCAAAAATGGGCCTTGAATATTTATTCAATAAAACCGGCCCCATGACGATGCCACCCTCACAACTCGGCGCATTTGCCAAGAGTGATCCTAGCCAGGCGTCTGCAAATATAGAATGGCATGTGCAGCCGCTTTCATTGGATAAATTCGGCTCGCCATTGCACAAGTATGATGCAATCACACCCTCTGTATGTAATCTAAGGCCTTCAAGCCGCGGCAGCATATCTATTACTTCAACTGACCCAAAAGCAGCACCGGCTATCAAGCCTAATTACCTTTCCACTAAAGACGACCTAGATGTAGCGGTAGCCGGATTAAAATTCACCCGGAAGATAATGGCAGCTCCAGCACTGCAGGCCTTCAATCCTAAGGAACTAAAACCCGGAGCACATTTAACCTCGGAAGACGATTTAGCATTTGCTGCCGGAGATTTAGGCACCACTATCTTTCATCCGGTAGGAACGTGCAAAATGGGTAATGACCCGTTAGCCGTAGTAAACGATCGCTTGCAGGTGCATGGGGTTACCGGACTGCGGGTGATTGATGCGTCTATCATGCCAACCATTACCTCAGGCAACACAAACGCTCCCACGGTAATGATTGCAGAGCGAGGCGCAGACTTTATTAAGGAAGACAATAGGCATAGTTCTTAGGGACTAACGGGTACGGCAAGTAACTGTGATACGTATTTAAAAAATCGCTCAAAAAAAATATTTAGCCGGACAGCACCTCGTGAGGCCGCTACAATTTCAATAACTGCGAAAAACGCAAGTTGTCAGGGTAGCCCTCACTACTCCATCCCATTCGCACAATGAGCGTTTGTGCCGACGGAATGATCATTACTCGCTGCCCACGGTTACCAGTAAAAGCATAAGCATCTACAGGCAAATCAGGCCACCGCAATGTTTTATCACCCTCGTTTAGCCAAACTTGATAGCCATAAGCACGCTCATTATCGCTACTGTTAGGACTCGTCGCTTGCGCTACCCATTGCTCGCTTACGATTCGATGACCGTTAAGTTCGCCGTTCTGCAACATCATCAACCCCAACCGAGCCCAGTCTCGGGTACTGGAATAAATATTAGAGCTGCCCATAAATACCCCATTGGCATCTAGCTCTAACGTTGTGTGGGCCATAGCCATAGGCTGTAATATTTTTTTGTACAAAACATTCACCGCAGACTGAGTCCCGCCAGTTCGATTAACGAACATTTCCGAGAGTAAATTAGCCGTACCTGAAGAATAAGAAAAATAAGTGCCAGGCGGATGAATAAGTGCGCTGGCTTTAGCTACACCTGAGGCACTGGCTTCAACAAAAAGCATACGTGTAGCGTCGCTTCCTGGCGCATACACCTCAGAAAAATCTAAGCCACTACTCATTTGTAATAACTGATGCAAAGTAATATTGCGGCGTTCGTCCAATAACCAATCTTCAAACAAATTAGCTTCGCCAACAGCCAGCTCATCAACGTGAACTAAGTGGCCAAGCATAATACCCGATAGGGCTTTAGCCATAGACCAACCCATTAGGGGAGTTTGTGGCGAAAAACCTTCAGCATAGACTTCACTAACTATTGATCCATCACGGACAACCAATAGTGCCCTGGTCTGCAAACCATCATCGTTATCTTTGACAAGCAGTTTGCTTAACTGGGATTGCTCACCATTGTCTAAGGTATTAACAATAGAACCTTGGGGCCAGGGTAGCAGCGACCCTTGTATTTTAGGCACCTCGATAACGTTAAGTTGCTCACTGCCTGAACGCACCAATGTACAACCTAAGCCAGGACGATATTTCGCTTCGGTCAAGCCGAAACCCAATAAACTGGCACCGGCTTTCATCTCGACATCGTCATAGCCGATGGTCAGCAGCTCTGCAGCTGCCGAGTAAGAAGCGATGTCGGCCGCAATTTGTTGAGGATCGAAGCCAGATAAGTAACGGCCAGAGCACGCTAGCTTGGCACCAATACCTGTACCTACCTGAACATTAGCTTTCAGATCAAAGGGCGATAGGCCCACCAAATTCATCCCGAGAAAAGGTAAAGAAAGAATAAAGAGGAGAACGACTAGTTTTTTCATAACGACTAAAACGCTGTAAAAAGGAAATCAATGATGTTGAAAAAGAGCCAGGATTAGAGCACCTGACTCTGCAACTAAAGAATAAGTTGCGACGCTACTCTTTTTCGATGAGAGCCTGGTACGTCATCACTTTGAAGTCATCCGCAAGACGAGTGCGATGGGGAATACTCTGCACCATAAACAGTCCAATCAATTGCTCTTGGGGATCAATCCAGAAGCGCGTACCCGCGGCGCCGCCCCAGCTATATTCGCCAACTGAGCCGACTTCGCCCACATCTCCGGGATTCAGTACAACACCGAAATCTAATCCAAAACCAATGCCATTTGAGCCGTAGCCTAGTCCCAAATCACCAATATGATTTGTCGTCATCAGATCTACGGTTTTGGGCGAGAGAATTCTCACACCATCTAACTCTCCGCCATTGAGCATCATCTGACTAAAGCGCAAGTAATCACGAGCTGTCGCAACCAAGCCGCCGCCGCCGCTTTCAAACTTACCACCATATAAATAACTGGCGCTGACAAATGCGTCTGCAACCTCCAGACCATCGCCCGTTGAGGGGGAAAAGTAATTCGTAGCAGTTACGCCTTCTGGCTTATAAAGCTGAGTTAAACGATCCTTGTTAACTTCATTAACCTTGAAAGCTGTGTCTTTCATGTCTAGTGGTGCGAATATACGTTGTTGCAGAAACTCACCAAACTTCATGCCCGAGAATACTTCTACTAAATAGCCCTGAACGTCTACGGAGACACTGTAATGCCACTGACTGCCCGGATCATACTGCAGGGGTAATTGACCAAGAACGGTAACAAATTCCTTTAAATCCATATCACCCAAGAGGCCAGCCTGCATGTAGGCTTGATCGACTTCAGTATTACCAAAAACACCATAGGTTAAACCCGCAGTATGAGTCATGAGGTCGCGAATTGTGGGCTGACGTATAGCTTTACGAGTCTGTCCAACCAGGGTTTCATCGCCACTACCTATTGCAGTGCTGGAAGTACCATCTGAGACAGTGCCAGTACCTGCTGTAGAAAGAGCGACCCGCAAGTCAGCCATCTCGGGAATATACATCGCAATAGGATCGTTGAGGCGAAACTTGCCTTCTTCGTATAGCATCATCAAGGCAACCCCTGTGATGGGTTTCGTCATAGAATATATCCTATAAATAGCATCATCAGTCATCGCTTTACCCGCCTCGCGATCAGCTTGGCCATACGTTTGGCTGTATATAATTTTGCCATTACGCGCTATCACGCCCATGCCGCCGACCATAGTGCCGTCGTCGACCCTAGCATTCATTAACTGAGTAAGTTTCTCTAACCGCTCACTGGAAAAACCCTGCCGCTCTGGCTTTGCACTGCTTATTTCTTTAGCGCTAACAGGGGCCATAAGCAGCGCTACTGAAAACAACAGCATTAAGTTTCTAAAAGATTTAAACACCAACTTCTCTCTCCCATAATTTAAGACACAGAAAATTTTATTCAAAAAAATCGTGCCAATATAAAACCTTTCAATCTGGCACTGAGATTTACAATTTTTATCAGCAGCCCCAGCACTGGTTCTTCTACTTTTATTACTCTTCTTCAATTCTGTTGACTGAGTGCTTTTTAAAACCAAAAAGACCATCCAAAAAAATAACTCGAACTTTTTTCTTAGCGCCTAAACTGCGCTATTCAAACGTCCGACAAATTAATTTCCACAAAATGATGATCGCTGTCGCCTCAAGGAAAAATCAGCTATTTCGTTAGCCTGCTAATTACCAAACCGATAGCGTAATTTAGCTACCACTGAATCTATGACAGGATCTTGAATACTATCAGAAAATAATTCTGACACATCTGCATCGTCTCCTGTGCGCAGAGCGTTACCTCTATTGTAAACCAAATAAAAATCTGTCAGCGGCGCTATCTCCCAACGGTATCTCAACTGAGTCGTAAAAACCCCCAAATTAAAGCCGTAATCACTCTGAATTCTCAAGCCAGGCCGCAGATCCCCGTCACCCTCTGGGATAGTGTAAAAACCAGTATCCTCAGCACGCACCCCAGCCCACTGCATGTTCCACCTCAATTGATGACCAGGAGCAATAAACCAATTCACGTCAAAGCTAGGCTGCCATTCGTCGGCATCAAAACTCGCAAAGTCGCGGTCCGTTTGATAGATCATCCAATCGTTACGTTTTTTATAACGTAAATCGAAGTCGATACTCATCACATCTAATGGACGAATAGTCACTCCCGCAGATGCTCCGTAGGTTACATCCCCTAAATGTTCCTGCTTCGCAGTTATACCAGCGGAATAACTAAAGGTCTTGTTAGCGTCGGTTGCAACCAGCATCTCAAACCAACCGCCGGCATCGACTCGATACGCGCCATTGCCTCTACTATCTATGTCTTCATAGCGTTCGGGCAAAAAGCCGATACCAGTTCTGAGAGTATTACGACCGGGCAAAACAAACGACGTGCGCCAAAGAACGGCACTATCCGTTACCTGTCCTTTTTCTAGGTTATATTGTTGCTGCACCGAAAAAGCCGAGCGAAAGTTAGTCAAATTTTCTGTTAGATCTTGCTTGTTATAAAGCATCACATAACGGCCCTTAACGTAGTCATTACGACGTAAAAAACCTAAGTCATTAAAGTTAATTTGATCATTCATGATATCCAATTCAAATTTGTGCCTAAGGTTTGGCTTGCTAGCGTAGAGAACATCAAACATCGCGCCATAGCCACTGACTTCATCGCGATCACTCGTAATCACTTGACCATCAGCAATGAGGCGACCGTCACTGCTAGTATAGTGACCGTCTAAGCTATGAATTTCGGCATCGTATAACGAGCCGCTGGTAAATGTACCCATGTAACCCACTGACTTTTTCGCCTCACCTGCAAGTTGGTAACTTAGCCGCGCAACCGCAAACTCTCGGCCGTCGTCGGATATTTTTACCGTCTCATTCGCGTTGTCGCGCGCCAACCACGACACATCATCTTCTACCGCAGTTAAGGCGCCATAACTAAAAGACCCATTAGTCCCAGTTACTTTCGCTGCTCCTAATAAATCTGTTGGTACATCGCGTTGGCCGCGCTCTAGCGTTAGATCATTTGAAACACCAACCTGATTGGCTGTACCACCGATACGACGTGTATTAAGGAGCGAGATAGGTACGGGGACAAAATCTTGCAAATACACCCGTCTTGACGTTGTGGCGTAGTCTTCATTTAGCGCAATTCTGTACAATGCGCTAAAATCGTCTCTTGGCATGACATTAAAAATTTCGCTACCTTCTAAGAAGAACAATCGCTTCTCAGGGAAGAACGTTTCACTGGCGGTGAGATTCAAAACCACGTCATCGGCTTCAACTGCGCCAAAATCGGGATTAACAGTAGCTGACAACTCCAACTTAGGTGATGGCTTCCAAGATAGATCTGCACCAACTCTTACATCAGATTTGTTGTAGACTTGGTCGGAAGTTGCAGCGATAAAGGGAATCATCGCCATTTGCGTACGCGGCTGAACACCCTGCACTTCGATTTTATTTAGGGCTGAAACAAAGCGCGCACTAGTCACCCCATAACCTGGCCATTGATATCGCTCGTTAGCATGGGAAATAATCCTGCTCGCGGCAAATCCAATATCTCGCGCTCCAGCGGTATCAGGCATACTCATCATCGACCAAGGCAAAAACATTTCGATGCTCCAACCGTCATCGGTAACAGCTGATTTACCGACCCACGGACCATCCCAATCTCTTTGGTAACGCCGCTCTGGCAGAACTTTACCGTCAGATTGGCTATCTCCAAGGGCGATGAAAAACCAATAACCAATTTTTGCTTCGCCTGAAACATCTATCGTCACACCAAAAACATCACGATCGATAAAATCATCTCGTCTAGACATGCGGCGCACCAGCGTGTCTTGGGGTTGCTCCATATCTGCACTGATGTACATGCCTTTTTCTGTAGCAAACATGCGCATCTTTGTAGCGTATTTACCAGGTGTGCCAATGTCAGGAATCGACACCCGCATGTTGTCGAAATAAGCGATATCCTGCCAAACGCCTTCATCTATTTTGCCGTCAATCTCTACGCCAATTTCTGCATCAATAAAAGTTGCCATTGCTAGTCTGTTTAAGTCTACACCGGCCTCGGTGCCATAAACCGATTGTTCTCCAGGACTCGTATTGCGCAATTCCGGCAATTTGCCAGTAAATTCTTTTGAAGGATTAGCTGATACTGCGGTAGGCACCGACGCCGCTGGAGCTTGTTGAGCGCCTTCGTAAGGAGCGGCGGTCTTGGGAAGCTCAAGCACAACCCGCTGGGTGCTAACTTTTGTCGAGTTGGAGACATCGCTCATATGCCATGCGCTGGCATAACCGTTGTTGCGTAATGTAGACAACAATTTTCGACTGGAGGCCGCAGCTTTAGGCAGAGCAACGACTCTAAATAGAGTCTGCCCGTTGTTGGCAGAAAGCATAATCTCTAGATCTGCATTCACGCCACGATTGGGCAGAGTAGTGGATGCAAGCGTGTACGCCCTGCGGGCATTGGCTTCATCAGCAAAGCTACCAATAACAACACCGCCAATTGCAGCAGTTTGCGAATAGTTAGTAAGGGGAGAAGCGGCTAAAGCCTGCCCAAAGCTCAACCACTGAGCTATTACAAGACCAACAAGAATACAAACCCGGATAACAATTCCCCTATGAAGGATGCACTAAATCAGCGCGCATATTTTGCGGTACTTTTATCGCAATGAAAAGACACTTAACATGTTCATTCACTTATTTAGGGAGATAAGAAAATGGCCATATCAGCATCTTCAACACAACAACTCTTAGTTGAGCAGCAGCAACATATCTTAGTTTTAACGCTGAATCGACCTGACCGGTTTAACGCCATCAGTCGAGACATGCTAGATGAGCTATCGCGTAAAGTAGTAGAAGCCGACAAGGATCCAGAAATACGCTGCATTATTTTGACAGGCAGCGGTCGCGGGTTTTGTTCGGGTCTAGACTTAATAGACATCAATGACCGGCGTGATAACGAAGCAAAGCACGGTGAAAGAGATCAGGACAACAATCGACCAGCGCGTAAATTATTTGATCTGCGCGACGCACCTATTAACGTCATGTGGCACTGCGACACGCCTATTGTCTGCGCCATCAATGGTGCGGCTGCGGGCTACGGAATGGATATGACCCTACTCTGCGACATGCGGATCATGTCTGACAGGGGCAAAATGGCAGCGATTACAGCAAGGCGTAACGTTGTACCAGAAAGCGGCGGCACGTGGCTTTTACCTAAGCTTGTCGGCTGGGCTAAAGCAGCGGAACTTTACTATCGCGGACGTACGGTAGGAGCAGAAGAAAGTATGGCTCTTGGTTTAGTCAATGCCGTGGTGCCCCACGACGAACTCATGAATACCGCTATGACCTGGGCTCAAGAAATCGCCGACAATGCACCTGTGGCGGTACAGACCACTAAACGGATGATGCGCATGGGAATGGAGGAATCTTATGACACCTCTGTAGACCACCTGATGATGCACCTCCAAGGTTTATTCCAAAGTGAAGACTTTGAAGAGGGCCTAAAAGCTTTTCTTGAAAAGCGTAAGCCCGAGTTCACTGGGCGTTAACGCCCTACTTTTCTTTTGCTTCGCTACGAATAATGTCCGCGCCACTGGGATCGACAATCATCCCGTGCACTATCTGATTGTTCGCATGGCCCAACTGCTGTAAACCCATGGCAGATTGGAGTGCGGTCCACAGACCTTGTGCATCTTGGGCTTGGTTCACACTCTGTTTTGCTAGCCTCAGCCCCATGCTCGGCCGCTGAGCGATCCGTGCAGCCATCTGGTGAGTAAAATCTGTTAACTCATCCCTAGGCACCACGTGGTTGACCATACCGCAAGATTTCGCCTCTGTTGCTGAAATGCGCCCGCCCGTGAATAACAGCTCTTTCGCCTTACGCACCCCAAATTCCCAAGGGTGGGCGAAGTACTCAACACCATTCACACCGAAAGCCACAACGGGATCGGAAAACGTCGCGTCATCAGAAGCGATTATCAAATCACAGACCCAAACCAACATCAGACCACCGGCAATCACCTTGCCATGAACCTCAGCAATGGTCGGTTTAGGCAAATTACGCCAGCGCCAACATAGGCCCAGATAAATCTCTTCTTCTTGAGCTTGATGACCCTCGGCGCCTGGCTTTGCATACCCACCCCAATTACTTACTTGATCAAAATCTGTGACTTTTTCTTTATCGGCCAAATCGTGGCCAGAAGAAAAATGCGGCCCATTGGCGGCCAACACAATGACTTTAACGTTGTCATCTCGAGCGGCCAAATCGAAAGCATCATTGAGTTCGTAAAGCATTTTCTTGTTTTGCGCATTGCGCATATCCTCGCGATCAAGAGTAATGCGCGCAACGGCGTCATTTATTTCATACTGAATTGTCGAAAACTCTGACATTGTCTGCTCCCCGGAATAGAATGCTCTAATACTAGCAACTGGATTAGCCTGAGCACATGGCTCTCGAGACAAAAACAAACAAAGGTTTAGGCTGGAGATGGATTGCTGTGGCTTCCTTGTTTGTGCTTGGCCTAAGCAGTTTCGCTGCAGGAGTAACCCTGAGTGAACGACCATTTACCCCAAGCGACGGCGTTGCAGTACAGATCTACTACATTTTGGGATTATTCGTCGTAGGCGGATTAGACCTTGGTATACCTACGGGCGGACCTATATGGGCCAGAGGCCTACTATGGGTCACTTATTTTGGCGCCCCCCTACTTACGGCGTCTGCAGTCATAGAAGCCGTCATCCGAGTCATTAATCCACAACAGTGGCTTCTACGTAGCTTAGAAAACCATATTGTGATTTTTGGTTCGGGAGACCTGACAACCAGTTACCTACGAATGCTGCGCAGACAATCGCCTAATGACCGAGTCATTGTTGTAGATGATCATTTCAGCTCCATACGAGAACAAGAGTTACAGCAGCGTTATGGCGTGGTGACTATTGTGGGTGACATGACTTTGGGCTTTTCTCTAAAGAAACTCGCTTTGCCTAAAGCACGCCGAGTATTGCTGTTAGGCGACAATGACTACCAAGCATTTGAGGCGGCGGCACGCGTTTTAGACGTTGCACCCAACTTGAAATTTCGAGTGGTTATACACTGCCAAAATCTACGTTTTATGCGCAGCTTGTTACGCACGTCTCTGGGGCGTCACTGCATCATCTTTAATACTTACAACCTGGCAGCTCTGGGTTTTGTGCGCAACAACTTAGTTGAGCACTTCCGCCGCACTCATAATCGGGACAATGTCGTGATTGCTGGTTTTGGCCGCTTTGGCCAATCGGTCTTGGAGCAGTTAGAAAGAACAGCTGGCCGAGAACTCTCCCACGTAGCTCTGATTGACCAAGACGCCGAACGTCGCATCCAGGTTGTTGAGGAACAACAAAGACTAGGCCAAGACTATCAGCGCTCCGTGTTCCTTGGAGATATTTCCCACCCAGAAGTTTGGCGCAATGTTTCCAGAAAAATTGACCTCAGCTTAGAAAATACTGTGGTGATATTGGGCACAGGTAATGAGCGTGACAATTTACGTACCGCGTTATGGATCAAACAGAAATATCCGAAGGTACTGGTTTATACTCGGTCGAACAGCGTTTCGAAGTTTGCTATGTCAGTAGCCGAGGAAAAAGATCTTCACGCTTTCAGTATCAATCAGTTAGTGGAAGACATGATTCCCAACCGCTGGACCCGTTAATTCTCATCCAGTGCGTAGACGGTTTGGCCTACCCGCAAAATACTCAGCGTAAAACAGAGTTCATCTGAAAACCACCTCCCGTCTTCTGGTTACTTGCCAGCAAATCCTTGTTAGCAAACAAAACGATTCCGCATCGACAAATAGCTTAAAGACATGCCAGCCAATTTAGAGCTGCCAACCACACTGCCGCTCTTTATTTTGCTCTTGCAGCCAACCTATTAGCGGCTGGAAATAATCAATGATGGGCGAAGCGTCCATTGCTCTTTGCCCGGTCAAAGCATACATCGCTTCAGGCCAAGGCTTACTCGCTCCCATGCTCAACATCTGGCCTAGTTTTTCACCCGCGGCTTTATTGTTATAAATAGAACAGTCATGCAACGGACCAGTGTCGCCGGCGGCCTTGCACAGCGCTTGGTGAAATTGAAACTGAATTATATGAGACAAGAAATAACGGGTATAGGGTGTATTGCCTGGAATATGAAACTTAGCGCCGGGATCGAAATCTGCTTCTGAACGGGGCACAGCGGGTGCAATGCCTTGGTAACGTGAACGCAATTTCCACCAGCCAGCATTATAATTTTCGGGTGATATTTCGCCTGAGAATACCTGCCAACGCCATTGATCAATGAGCTTTCCAAAGGGTAAAAAAGCAATCTTGTCTAATGCCAACTTCATCTGCTCGTTAATAGTTGCCTGTTCACTTCGTTTCACTTCAGGCACTAGCCCCTTTTCTTTTAGATAAGCTGGAGTCATAGATAAAACAATAGTGTCGCCAATGGCTTCGTGAAAACCATCGTGGGCGCCGCCTTTAAACAACGGGCGCTGCTCTTTGTACATGAGGTAGTAATAAATATGGCCCAACTCATGGTGCAAAGTAGACAACTGCTCTTCATTAACTTCTACGCACTGTTTGATCCGCGGATCATTACCATTATCTAAATCCCATGCGCTCGCGTGACAAACAACATCTCGGTCTGCTGGCTTGGTGAGCATAGAATTCTGCCAAAAACTATCGGGCAGTTCAGGCAAGCCTAATGATGTAAAAAACGCTTCGGCGGTTTCAGTCATACGCACCGCATCATAATCTTGGTCAACAAGCGCCTTATTAACATCTAATGAGGCAACGCCTGGGTATGGTTCTAACAGATCATAAATATTGCCCCAAGATTGTGACCACATATTTCCTAAAAGGTGTGCGGGGATAGGGCCGATACTTGGCACCAAATCTTCGCCATATTCTTTACCGAGCTGCGCCCTAACATGACAGTGCAACTCTTCATATAATGGTTCGACCTGGGACCACAGACGTTCGGTCTCCTGCTCGAACTCTGCCACACCCATGTCGTAGCCGCCCTTCCATAAATCGCCAAGGTCTTTTGCACCCACTTCGCGAGCACCTTCGTTGGCCAGTTCTACAAAACGTTCGTACATCGGGCGCATCGGTGGCGACACAGACCTCCAACCCATCCAGGCATTCAACTGCTCGTCATAGTCGCGAGATTTGGCGAGGATATTTTCTAACTCAGGCAAAGTTAAACATCTATCGCTCTGCAGGTCACAGTACTCGCCTGAGCCATACATACCCTCTAAATCTGTCGCAAGCCGAGAAAGTTCTGCTCGCTTGAGCACGTCATCTGGCGCCGGCAGAGAAGATCCTCGCAAAATCAGCTCTATACCTCTGGCTGTTTCCGCATCCACAGGCCGATTTTTAAATTTTCGCGCCTGTTCAATTACTTTGCTCTGAAAAGCTAACTGGCGCTCACCGGCCTTGGCCGCCAATATCCCAGTATCCGAAGTGATGTGGGTAGAGCGCACCCAGTAGGCAGCACCGACTTCTTTGTCCAACGCCAGTGACTCAGTTTCTACATTGCGCAAAAACTCTACCGGGTCTTGAGCCAAAGATGCATCATCATTCGACGTTACCGGACTTTGGCAAGCACTCAGGCTCAGCCCTATTACGGCCAAAGAAAAAAACAAAGAATTTCGCATAAATCACCCTTTCACATTCAACGCCACGCCTTCTCATAGCAGTCCTACCAACTTTCGTCCTCTTCATTTTACACGCCAAAATATCATTGGCGGTATTTTTCACGCCCGTAAATCTCATGAGAAAAGCTAAAAAGAGAGCTCATTAAAGCGCCACATCGAGTCACGACTCAACCGCCACAATGAATCACCAATAATTTCATCCTCCACCTAACCGACGGCAATATACCAGCGGTAGGATTTTGGCTAATTAACTCACATTTGATGACGGCAATATTCGTTCCAAATTTGACCTAAAACGCCAAAATTTCCTTCATTTGCTGATTACACAGCCCGAGAGAATGACTACTATTAATCATCTAAAATTATGCAGTCGTGCCATGACCGTTTTATCTGTTCTCGATTTATCACCCATAGCAGAGGGTGGCGATGCCCGCCAAGCCCTGAACAATAGCCGCTCACTAGCCCAACATGCTGAGGCTGCGGGCTATCACCGTTATTGGGTGGCCGAACACCATAATATGCGAGGGATAGCCAGCGCCGCCACGTCAGTCGTTATCGGCCACATTGCGGCAGGCACGTCGAAAATTCGCGTAGGATCTGGCGGCATTATGCTACCCAATCACTCGCCGTTGATGGTGGCAGAACAGTTCGGAACACTGGAAGCCCTACACCCCGGACGCATTGACTTAGGTCTTGGGAGAGCCCCCGGCACGGACGGGGTCACAGCTCACGCGCTGCGCCGAACCCTAAATAGCGATCCAAATCAGTTCCCCCAAGATGTAATCGAACTCAAAGGCTACCTCGGCGATCAAAATGGCCTAGGCCAAAGAGTAACCGCTGTACCCGGTGAAGGCAGTAATATTCCAATGTATATTCTTGGCTCAAGTCTATTCGGCGCCCAACTGGCTGCTATTCTTGGCCTACCCTTTGCATTTGCATCGCATTTCGCGCCTGAAGCGATGATGCGTGCCATCGCTTTATATCGGCAAGAATTTGAACCATCTGACCAACTGAGCAAACCCCACGTAATTTTGGGATTCAATATTTGTGCGGCAGATACTGAAGAGGAAGCCATGTTGCTGCGCAGCTCTGGCCTACGAGCGTTCTTAAATTTGCGTCAAGGCAAAGCGGGACCGCTACCCAAACCCGAAAAAGATTTTGAAAATAATTTAACGGAAATGGAAAAGTCTCTGATGACACAAGTGAGTTCCGCAGCAGCAGTAGGTGACCTCGATCAAGTACGCGCCCAGACCGCTGAATTTTTGTCTAAAACAGGCGCTGACGAGTTAATCGTAGTCTCACAAATCCACGACCATGAAGCACGCTGCAAAAGCTACGATATGGCTTATCAGGCCTGTGCTGACCTGTAAGCCTTTTGTCATGGCATGAATTCTAAAAGCCCCAAAGAAGCAAAAAAAAAAGAAAAAAAGCCTGGAGACACCTAGACTTTTTATTCCTTCGACAGACTTTTCAGTTTTTAACTCGTCCAGCACTGGGCCTACTGGGTCAACCAAATTGGCGACGACCACGCCCTGTCCTGAATAGTGGACTGCATGTCAGGTCGGGGAGCAACGCCTGCGGCAATGGCATCGTATGTTGACCAGCGGCAAGTTGGATTCTCCAGGACTCGCACGTAGTAAAACGCTTTCTGGGATGGATCGTAATCCGGATCCTGCCAAACGGCAGAAAGCTCACTATCGCCCTTATTCGCAGTAACTGTGCAATCTGCCACATTGACACGAGCGCCATTATCGCCGCAACGCAACGTTAGCGGGTCTACCGTCTGACCATCGGAGCAGGCTATGTCTACGACCATTTCTTGGGCCTTACCGTCTTCGACCCAACCTTTGATTATTTGCAAACGCTGCAATGGTTGAGTATCAGGGTCTCTAGAAGCCCAAACATAAAAACTGGGATTTCGCTCGCCCTGGGCCGCCAAATCCGAACCCATGGGTACGCCATTAGCATATGCCTGCTTTATGCTATCTTCGGTATTAAGTAAAGATTGGTCAAATTCGTAACCAGCAAAGAAACGCAATTTAATATGGGAACCACTGGTAGAGAAAGTTTCTTTTCTACGCATCGCATCGTAAATCGCGTCACGAGTATTTGATTCAGCCCAAACGCCAGCCAAGCCCGATGCACCCCAGTATTTGGAGGCAGGGTCAAGGTACTCAGGCGCTTCAGGCGTGGAAGTGGGTGTCGGCACACTGCCGCGTCGATATGGCTCAAAATCTAAGACCCCCGTTTTGCTCCAATAATTGTCTTCTTCAAACGATCCGGCGGCATTGTGAGTATCAGATGCACCGATTACGCCAAACTTGTAGGGGTTAGCACCAATTTTTGACTCTATTAAAAGCCCATTCAGATATGCCTCGCGCACATAGCTGCCGTTGGGTTTTGATTGCACGTTTGTCGCGATACGCAGCGGCATAATTTCAAAATCTGACCACTCGTCATTAGGCGAA
Organism: uncultured Gammaproteobacteria bacterium; assembly: GCA_913043815.1. Classification (GTDB taxonomy): domain Bacteria; phylum Pseudomonadota; class Gammaproteobacteria; order Pseudomonadales; family Azotimanducaceae; genus UBA4421. Next base: position 24,578 of record CAJWNY010000003.1, on the reverse strand, counting down.
AGCATTGGGTGAGTATCCGAAGTCCCTTTTACCTGAGTGTTTTCCACCAAGGGCTCATTGCGCATTCGGGTTTGTGCATAAGCTAGATCAATGGGCTCACCGGCCCAATTATTCACAGGAAACATCCAACCATTAGAACCGTTGGAGTTGTGAGGGATAGCCAAAGACTCGCGGCCTAAAGCGCGCTGCTCATCCATCCACGCCCAGAGACCCTCTGGATTGATAGAGTTAAATCGGCTGTAAGGTTGCTCTGGCACATCACTACCGCGAAAAATTACATTACGGTGCAAGTTCTCAAATGCAGGGCCTGAACTTGTATATTCATAAGCAATAAACGTCGTGAAGTTGCCCGGATCATTATGGCGTTCAGCAGCTTCAATAATCTCTTGCCAAGCAGAGCGCGCAACACTTAAATCATTTATTGGGTCTTTCGTTTCGCCAGTTTGGCTGCGTAGATGCCCTAGAATTGCGGCAAAGCCTGCTTGAGACCCTTCAGGTGTAATTGCGCCTCGAACCGCTGCCGCCATGTCTTCGCCCGAGTAAGTGCTATCGAGACTGGCCATCTCGCGCATCATGCCCAGGTAAAAAGCGTGGTCAGAAACAGCCAAAAAATCTAACGGCTTTTTCATTTTCATCTCAAAACCGCTAGCGTGCTCAATACCAGCACCCTTTGCAAAGAGATAAGCATCATTAGGAGTGCGGCGCGTGCCGAATAAAAACGCATCAAAAGAGAGTTCAGTGTGAATGTGAGTATCGCCAAAATAGGCATTTTTTAAGGGGTTAGACGTCGCTGTCCTCGGCTCAGCTACCGACTCTCCAGCAGGCGCAGGAGAAGCACTTTTATTAGAAGTTTCTTCGGCCTTAGCACAGCCGGTAAGGCTCACTGTAATAACCGCTATTAACGCAAAGTTAAGAGCCTCTCTATTTATTAACATAATCTCCCCCGATTCCACTGTTAATTTTTACTGAGCAACACCTTATCCAATAAAAAAGAACTAACCGACTCGCACAAAGCCACAAGCGGTTAGCCCTAATTCTAATCAGCCTTTTTTAAAGACTAGGGTTAACCAGATATTTCTTGCCGGTCGCTTGCAATGCATAAGTCTTCAATACTTCTAGATCCAAGGCCTGGGCCAGCGAGATTTCTTCGGCATAGCTACTGGCGAAAGTAGTACGCACTTCGTCTGCCACTCGCTGACGCAACTCACCAGCTCGCTCTTGACCAATTTTCTGCAAAAATGGTGTTAACAACCAACCGCCTAGTCCCCACTGCATACCGTAACTACGGGTCAGAGTGGTGGGGCTGCGCTCTAAACCGCCATAAATATAAACCTGCTTGTATTGAGCTGACCCATAACGGCTGTATTCCGTTGCTGTTTCATTGGCTGCAACTTCCATCGCCGCCAAAATGTGGTTCGCCAGTTGGCCGCCACCAGTCGCATCAAACGCGAGATAAGCACCCGTTGCAACAATAGCGGCTTTCAAATCAGCAGCGAATGTTGGCGAGCTAGAGTCACAGACATAAGCCGCTCCGAGGTCTCTAAGCAATTGTGCTTGTTCGGGCTTGCGCACGATGTTAACCAAATCAACGCCATCAGCTAAACAAATTTTTTGCAGCATCTGTCCCAAGTTTGAAGCAGCCGCAGTGTGGATCAAAGCTTTATAGCCTTCGCTGCGCATAGTCTCGACCATACCCAAGGCCGTCAAAGGATTAACAAAACAAGAAGCGCTTTCTTTGGCGGTAACGCCCTCATGCATGGCCAAACATTGGCTTACATGCAAAGTCCTGTATTGCGAATACATTGCCCCACCCAGCACGCCAACTGTCTTACCTAAAAGCGCTTGTGCCTCTGGGCTAGCGCCGGCGGCGACAACAATACCTGACCCTTCATTTCCCACAGGCATAGCCTCATCAAAACGAGCACTCAAGTGCGGTAAAATAGCAGCCGGTACATCGGCTTCCACTCTAGGGTGGGATCCATCGGCAACGGATCTAGCGGTAGAAATATCAGCCAAGCCCAACAACAAACCAAGATCTGACGGATTTATGGGTGACGCTTGAACTTGAACAACCACTTGGCTGTCTTTTGGTGCCACTACAGGGCAGTCAGCCAGTGAAAGCTCTAAAGTACCCGTGGAAGTAACGCAGGATAAAAGTTGTAAACCGGTCTCAGGTAAAATGCTCATTAATGCCTCCTAATATTATGAAGCACGACTATAACCTACAGTAAACCTTGCGGCGAGAGTTGAGGGCACAGGTCAAAATCTTGAGGCGCGCCATGGCGCGATAGCCCGGGTCCGCTGACAACCTAAGGGGTCTAAAGGTTGTGACTGCGAATCGGCTAACTAGAAATAAAACGCAATTTGGAAAAGTTAAATAAGAGCACGGTACCGAGTTAGAACTACATTATTGGATTAACGCGCAACACAAAAGCTACTTGTGGTTTGCAGACTGTATCGGCTGCCAAAATCAATCGTTTAAAAGCCGATTCGCTTAAGTTTTTCCAAGAACAGTATTAGACTCTCCGCGTTAAGATTTCGAATAATTGAGTGTCCTCTTTTGTTAGCACCGTCGCTAATTAAAATTTCTTAAACGACAAAATTCAAATCTATGACAAAATTTGGTTGGGTGTAAAATGGATACCTTGAAGCGAAGCGAAATTAGAAAACTTTTCCCAGGTCTACTGAGTTCCGAATTAGGCATGCCTGATTTACAGCCTGTGGACTGGGGCGTGCTAGACTATTTTGGATGGATGCATCCATCAGGGCACAAGGGTTTTGTGGTCATACCGGCAAGTGGCATGCTCTTTTCAATGAGTCTGCGCCGCAGCTTTAACCACAACGCTAAACCAAGAACCCGGATGTGCTCTTGGTGCAACCACGTATATCGCAGCAGAGGAACCGCCCTCTTCAGCACTACTGTTGCGGGGTCCGATGATCGCCGCTTCATTGGCAATCACATTTGCTGCAACCTAGATTGCAGCCTACGAATTAGAAACCTACCGTCTGACCCTCCCACCTATTTACCGGAAACATTAGATATAAGAAAAAAAATTCAGCGACTAGAGACCTCGGTCCTGGCTTTTATGCACAGAGCCAACGTAGCGGGGCAATTAGTCGACAAAACATAGACATTCCACCTTGCTGCAGCCAAGAATAATGAGATTTAGGCCCAAAGGATTGGCAACGCGCTTACTTCCCAGCATAATCATTTTTTTGGTGCAAAAAGATAAGGCGATCGACATGGACCTATCTACATTTCGCGAAGAAGCTCGCGACTGGCTTGAGGACAACTGTCCACAGGACATGCGCCTGGGCGCAGTACACTTCGAAGACGCGTATGAAGTTTACCAAACCAACGCTGCTATTGAATGGAGAGATCGCGCGGCTGCTAGGGGATGGACAGCCCCAGCGTGGCCGACACAATACGGCGGCGGCGGCTTAGCTAAAGAGCAACATCAGGTATTGGCTCAAGAAATGGCCCGTATCAAAGCGCTACCTCCAGCCACTGGTATGGGTTTGGCCATGATTGGGCCAACCATTCTGGAAATGGGTACCGAAGAACAAAGACAAAGGCATATCCCTAAAATCATCACTGGAGAGGCTCAGTGGTGCCAAGGTTACTCCGAACCAGGCGCCGGTTCCGACCTTGCAAGTCTGCAAACTAAAGCTGTAGTTGATGGTGATCAGTTCATCATCAACGGTCAAAAAATTTGGACCAGTGGCGCTCAGTACGCTAATTGGATGTTCGCATTGGTACGTACTGACCCCAGTGCACCCAAGCACGAAGGAATTAGCTTCGTCGTACTCTCAATGGATCAGCCAGGCGTTACTGTCAAACCCATCAAACTTATCTCTGGATCCTCGCCGTTTTGCGAAACATTTTTTGATAACGCTATCGCCAAGCGTGAAGACCTTATTGGCGAAATGAATAAGGGCTGGAGTGTGGGTAAACGCCTGCTTCAATACGAACGCAATGCGACAACACGTACCAAACCGAAATCAGCAGGTAAGCCAAAGCTGAATCCATATGCACTGGTAGCTAAAAAATACGCTGGTGAAGACAACCAAGGGCGTATTGCTGATGAAGCCGCAAGAGCCGACGTTCTCTGTCAGGTGATGCAAGAAAAAGCGCTCTCGCTAACTACTCAAAGAGTAGTTGAGGAGAGCAAATCCTTAGGCGCTCCTGGGGCTGCTACTTCTATATTTAAATTGGTAGGCTCGTCGCTGAGCAAGTCAGGATCAGAACTCAAATCAAGACTTCGGGGCACTTCTGGTTTGGTTTGGGATAGTACCGACTTTTCTGCCGATGAACTTGAGTCCACTCGCAGTTGGTTGCGCGACCGAGCCGTAACCATTTACGGGGGTACTAACGAAGTGCAGCAAAATATTATTGCGAAAAGAGTTCTGGGACTTCCGGATTAATAAAGCAACAAAATTGTCTCATCGCGTATAATTACTCATCATCAAGGTACGCAGACGCGATGAGCTATTCCTGCAGTGGGCGCCCCAAACAGCCTAGCTTTTGAGCTGCTCCCTACCACCCAAACGTCGCCAACTAAGATATCCTGCGCTCCTGCTGGTTCTCGAAGAAGAAATTACGCTGTAGGTATGTGATGCGCGGCCTCTTTAATAATCCTCTATCCACAGCATGCTGACATCAACCCACGCTTTTTTAGCGGAGCTAGTCCCGTTGGCCATCTACCCCCTCAGTCCGAGAATAAATCAGCTCGCCAGAAACCACAGTATGAGCCACTAACACTTGAGACAAGTCGGCTTTGACACCCGACCAAGCGCGCGTTAACAAACACATATCCGCTTGCTCACCAACGGCTATCCTTCTTACAGCCCCACCGGGCGCTTTCGCATCAGACAAATACCCGATTAACGCCTGCTCAGGCGTTACACGTTCTTGCGGCCCGATCACATCCCCAGCGCTAGTCTTACGCTCAACAGCACCCTTCATAACCTGCCAAGGATTAAGCGGCCCGTATGGTGCATCACTACTCAGCCCAACCATTATTCCGGCATCCAACAATCTTTGATAACGGTATAAATGAGCAAGCTCATATTCGGTTAAATTTTTCTGGTACTGAGGACCGCGCTCATACAGAAATCCTGGTTGGGTGATCACGCTGAGATTCAGCGCTTGGAGCATCGGCAGCACATCGTCAAAAATCATGGCCCCATGTTCAATACGGTCGGCAAATTGGGCATGCGGATCGAGGTTTGCGCAGCTGTTTAGGGCGGCAATTGCAAACAATAGCTCTATATGGCTCACACAATGAAAGGCAACGCCGCGTTTTTTTTCCCGCGCACAGAGGATACGAGCTTCCAATTCATTTAAGTGCGGCAGATTATCTTCATCCAAGAGAATTTTCAGATGACCTGAGTCCAGACTGTCGTCACCCATTAAATAGGCCTTTTGCAGAATTCCACCTCGCTCATGCATCTCCTGAAACTGCTTAACAGTAGTCGCTTCATTTGTTGCGGAGGTGTCAGTAAAGCCGGTGACACCAAAGCTTGCCAGCTGATGTGATAACACTGATACATCTATAGGATCTTGCCTCCCCAATTGCTGCCCTAACCAAGCGTCTAAGCGAAACAATCTCCCCGTTGGCATGCCGTTTTTGTCTACCTCAACACCGGGCAAATTTTTATGGGCTGCCAAGTCTAGTTTCTCCACAGCCAGACTGTTGAGTATCCATAATTTGCCGCTGCGATGTTGGACTCTTGCCGGCCTATCGCTAACAAAAACATCTAATTGCAAGCGGTCCAGGTCTCCAGCAATACTCTCATGATAATTCACCCCACGTAGCCAGCCTTCGCCCGAATAGTTTGCGAGCGTCTGACCCAACGACTCGGCGTCATGGACAAAAGCTGTTTGTTCGCCAGTCTCGCTAGGAGCGTTGCTCCTTCCACAATCGACAGATCGCTGCAGTGCGGCTGTCGCAAAAAAGTGCATATGGTGGTCGTGCAAACCAGGCAATAATTCGCCACCGCTCGCCTCAATCACGCACTCACCCGACCTAACTTCAAGCAAATCGGCAATTTCACTTATAAACCCTCCGCCACAGCGAATGTCTTTCTGAGAGCCCTCGATGACCGCATTTTTAATCAGCATCGCAGATTAGGCCTATGATATTCGTCGCTCATCGTCCCCCCACTGCTATGGATTTTTTTCCGGCAATGAGACGCCACGGCAAAAAGAGATAAATCGAGCAAGCCACTTGCATCGCGTTGCACTAATTTAACTATCGCCAATGCTGCGAAAATACCCGAAAGCGGGTCAGCCACAGCATCGCCTATAAATTCGGGGGTACCTTCTTTGTTCTGACAAAATAATCCACCAGCCAACGCTACATCATCGCCAAAACCGACCCAGTCACCAAAGGGTGCGCGCCGTCCGTAAGCAGTTAAAGACAGCCAAAGCTGTTTTCCGCCGGGCAAAAGTGAGTCTCTATCTAAATCTAAGGCTCTTAATGCACGTGGCCTTGAACCTTCTATAACCACGTCAGCATTATGTAGCAGATCAGCTAACCTTCGCAGATCTTCTTGGGAGGAGAAATCTAATTCAAGGTGATTATGCCCACGATGTAATACTTTATATAACGTAGGGCTGCCTTGCGCCGCGCCATCCGGCCTATGGGAGCTAGTCACGGTTGTTACCTGCATACCGCACTGGTGCAATAAGTGGGCACAAAGCGGACCCGCCCATAAAGCTGAAAGGTCTACTACCTTTAAATCTGACATGGACTGAGCAGTGTTGAAGTGCCGCAACGTAGCTTGAGCATCAGACGTAAATTCAAATACGGGCGCGCCGCCCAAAATTTCGCTAACGCCTGTACTTTCAGCTATGACTTTTCGCGGTAAAAAGGAAACAGGCAGCCCCATCAGTCTGCCTCGGGCAACCAGGGCTTTGGCATCTCGCCCAAGTAAGGCGTCCTCAACATGCCCCCACTCAGATAAGTCCCCGTCTTGCTGAAGCCAAGGATTCAGCAAACCCCAATCTTCTTCCCGAGCAAGATTCAACCCGAGCCAGCCATTATCGGCTGTCATTATGCGGCAACTACAATTAGCTGAAATTTGGCCATTGGCACGCAAACCTAGCTCTGCAGACCGCTCCCAAAGTAAATCTCTACCCATTACCCCAGGCAGCAAATCGCAGTGCCAGACCCGCAGTGCATCTAGCGCCTGGTCAGCGCAGGTGTTTACCCCACAGACAGGTATAGTACTGTCCATGTCTAATACATTTTTCCAATCGGCTTCGCTCAAAATTTTGTCGCCCGCTGAACTGTTTGTTCTGATCACACCACCTATGGTGGCTGAAGATCAAAGCGTTGTCAGTGGTCGGAGTTATCTATTGGTAGATTTAGACCAGCCGACACCTAGCGTTATACCTAAATCTAAACCTAATTGCACAATGATCGGCATAAGCCAGCGACCAACCTCAAATAAAGACTCTGAGATTAGCGCATGGGTAGATCTAGTTATCCATTTGCCCGACGAGCAACCGTTGCTAGAGCAAATAGTGGCGACGATAACTAATCAGCCATTAGCAGCTTCCACCTTTACGGGAGTGCTGCGAGAATCGGAACACTTGTCTATCAGTCAAGGCTTAATGGTAGAGTCACTCGCCTACAGCACGCTGCAGAATAGTCACGGGTTTAGAACCTGGCTAACCAACAGATCTCTTACTGCGACTAAAGCGCCAGCGGCTCAGGCTGGGGTAGCAGACCAAGGACCTACTGTGTTGGTCGAGCGAAATTCCGGAGCACATTTAGGTGTTCAAAATAGTCACGGCGATACCTTATCTTTAATACTGAACAGACCGACTAAACGAAATGCATTTTCTGCTGCAATGCGCGATGAACTAGCCTCGGCTTTAAACCTCGCATTAGCAGAAAAATCTTTAGCGCACATTGTTATAAGCGGTCGAGGCTCAGCCTTTTGCGCAGGCGGCGACCTAACCGAGTTTGGACAGTCTCAAGATGCAGCGCTCGGGCACCTGACCCGTCTCACCCGCAACCCAGCCAACCTCATATCCCAACTGAACGACAAAATACTCGTACGGGTACACGGCGCATGCATTGGTGCAGGTATCGAACTACCGGCATTTGCGAACACTATAAGAGCTCAATCAAACAGTATTTTTGCATTACCCGAAGTGGGATTTGGGTTAATTCCTGGAGCGGGAGGAACAGTCAGTATTCCCAAACGTATTGGCAGACAAAACACCGCAAAGCTTGGATTAAGCAGCTCATCAATTGACGCTAACCAAGCCCTAAGATGGGGCTTGATCGACGTTATCGAAGACTAAGCGTAGGAATTTTACACCGGGTATAATGCCTAGGACTGGCTCAACTCAGCTTTAACAACACGGCGCAGCAACTTACCTGTTTCGTTGTAAGGCAACTCGGACCATACAGAGATAACAGCAGGCACCCGAGAACTCCGCAACTGCTCGCTTATCATCGTTTTCAAAGCGTCAATGTCTATACTTACGTTAGGCTTAGCCACTACCGCCGCTGCAACCGCCTCGCCCCACTGCTCGTCAGGTATGCCCACAACGGCCACGTCCGCCACATCTGGGTGAGTGAGCATGACGTCTTCAATTTCACCCGGGGAGAGGTTTTCACCACCGCGGACAATGACATCGTCAGCACGGCCTTCAAGAAAAAGATAACCCTCTTCATCCATACTGCCCGCATCACGCGTGGGGAACCAGCCGTCGACATCGGTTACCGCACCACGACCTTCATACTCGCCAGACACTTGTTCACCGCGCACGTAAATTTCTCCACGGCCACCGGCTTTGAGCAACTTACCTTCGTCATCACGAATTTCAATCTCCACACCAGGTAGGGCGCGTCCGACAGAAACCAAACGTCTATTGATCATGGGATCTGTACTTGCGACGGTTTCTCTATGTTCATCTGGCCCCAGCACACAAATAGTAGAACTGGTTTCCGTCAGCCCATAGGCATTGGAAAAATCTGTATTAGGGAAAAATCTCATCGCTTTTTTAATAACGCTTAACGGCATTTTGCCGCCGCCGTAAGCAAGACTATTAAGGTGTGGCATATCTGCCGTGACGTTACCCTGGCCTTCCAACAGCTCAACAATTCTGGCCAACATAGTAGGTACGACAAAAGCTGTAGTGACCTTATGCTCACGGGCCAATTGAACCCAAGCTTCAGCAGTAAAATTTGGTAGTTGAATCACATGACGACCGGAATAAACCGAACTCATAACCGCTGCGATACCAGCGATATGATAGGGAGGAACACACACGAGGGAGGCATCTTCTTCAGCGGCGCTAGCAAACTCTACAGAGCTGAGAATATAACTAACCAAATGCTTGTGGCGCAAAACTGCTGCCTTTGGTTCACCCGTAGTGCCGCTGGTAAAAAGCAATACCGCCACTTCTTCTGGATCCATGGACCACTCACCCTCAAAAGCCTGAGTGTGCTGGCCCGCATCCAAAAAGTTTGCGCAAGCAATCGCATTAACTTCATTAAGAGCACCTAGCGTTGCCACACGATCCGCTTGAGTCACCAGATAAGCTGGCGTAACCCGCTTCAACAGAGCCTCGATCTCGGCATCAGTTAAGCGATAGTTCAACGGCACGAACGGCACACCGGCCCAAGCACTAGTGAACAGACTTAGAGGCGTCGCCAAGTTGCTAACATCGAGCTTAACCAAGCGCCCTGCGCCACTAGCGCGAACGCTGGCGGCTCGGCGACGGGACGCTTCAAAAAGCTCGGAATATGTATAACTTTCGCCACTGCTACCATCAGTAAACGCAGTGCGCTCAGGAAAGGCAGCATTGGCCATTTCCAGCAACATCATTACATTCATAGCGCGGCCTAGTCGGTCTTAGGAAGTTTCTTAGTATCCTTTTGCAGCAGCAGTTGCCCAGCTACCGCCAAGCCACCATCGCCATTCTTCACGCACAGTACTTCAAGAGTTTCTTCTTCGTTGATGTAACGCTTACCAATAGCCACACCAACAGCGTGATCTGGATGAATTTCTCCACCATTTACTGCACCGCTGGCGCTTTCTACCATAACAACACCCCCACAAGTCAGATTAACATCACCACTTGGCGCGGACACAACCATAATTTCTGCAGTACATACCGCGCTTTTGAACCGCCCACCTGTTTTCAACTCAGCCATTTCTCTCCCCTCAAAATAATAAGAATTCTTAATAAACAAATACTTTCGAATTTGACCTAATTCTAGACACACTCGTCAATATTGACAAAGCCATCACAGCCATAGAAGTTGTACTCTTTACGAGGAGCCTCAAAACCAAAGGCGGAAAACAAGTTCCTCGACAGCAAGAACAATGAACACATATTGCCAGCAAAGCAAAAAAATGAATTTGCTTTGGGCTTATTGTTGCAGCCCAAAACGGGCAAACTAAAATCGGCAAACTCAGGAGAGGACTAAATGCGTATTTCAATTTCAATAGGCTCCGCATACTACAACGGCGAAGAATGGGACAGCCTCGTGGATTACACCATGGCCGCTGACCGCATGGGCGTTAACGAAGCCTGGTCTGCAGAAGCTTGGGGTATGGATGCAATTGTGCCTCTGGCCTACCTCGCCGCCAAAACCGAAAATATCCGCTTAGGCACCGGCATCATGCAAGTCAGCGCCCGCGTGCCATCCATGATCGCTATGACGGCACAGAGCCTAGATACCGTATCCAAGGGGCGCTTTAACCTGGGCCTAGGTGTAAGTGGCCCGCAGGTTGTAGAAGGCCTGCACGGTGCTGCATTTGCTAAGCCACTGTCACGCATGCGTGAGTGCATGGCGATTTTACGCATGGCTCTGAACGGCGAAAAACTGCAATATGAGGGGGAGCACTACCACCTTCCGAGACCTGGCGGCGAAGGCAAACCCATTCGCTTATCGCAACCACCGCGCCCAGATTTGCCCATCTATTTAGCTACTCTGGGTCCTAAGTCTTTACAGATGACTGGCGAGATTGCCGATGGCTGGCTGGGTACTTGCTTTCTACCCGAACAGGGTCACGTATTTTTGGACGACCTCAAAGCGGGGGCAAAGCTAGCTGGCAGAGATTTTACAGAAATAGATATTCAAACTGGCGGCTTCTTTGAACTGAGTGATGACGTTGAGCGACTCATTGAAGCCCGCAAACCGGCCATGGCCTTCACCCTAGGCGGCATGGGTTCTGCAAAAACTAACTTTTATAACGACGCCTATTGCAGAGCGGGCTACGAAGACGATGCCAAAGCCGTGCAAAGCCTGTGGATAGACGGTAAGCGCGACCAAGCGATCGCACGAGTGCCAGACGAAATGGTCTTGCTAACTAACCTCATAGGCACCGAAGATATGATTCGTTCGCGCCTGCGCGCTTTCCGTGACTCCGGAGTAAATACCTTCCGTTTGGGTACTGGTGGCGAAAGCTGGAAAGACCGCACTGCAGCATTAGAAGAAGCGGTAGACCTTATTCAAAACGAAACCAACTCATGGCCGACTTAAGACCATCAAAATAGCACAATCCCCATAAACGGTCCTACCCATTAAGTGGACCAACGAGAAGGAGACATAGACATGCGACTGGGCGCCATTTTTTATAACGATTTTGAATTACTAGATGCATACGGACCATTAGAAATGTTTGGCGCTTTAGGTGATGAAATTGAGATCGTCACCATTGCAGAGCGAGCTGGCCCGGTAAGCTCGTCGGCTGGACCTAAAACCATAGCTGACTATGGATTCGATGATGCCCCAAAATTGGACCTAATCTTGCTGCCCGGCGGTGTTGGCACTATTCCAGAATTGGCCAATGAAGCCATGCTGACATTCCTCAAGACCCGCGCTGCAAAAAGCCAGATAACCATGAGCGTGTGCACTGGATCGGCGCTATTGGCTAAAGCTGGTTTGCTTGATGGCCTAGCTGCCACTACAAATAAAATGTTCTTTGAACTAGCCCGCAGCCAAAGTAATCAAGTAGATTGGCAAGAAGCCGCCCGATGGGTAGACGCAGGACGCTATGTCACTTCTTCTGGTGTTTCTGCGGGTATAGACATGGCGTTAGCCGTCATACAGCGCTTGTTTGGCGCAGAGGCTGCACAGCAAGTAGTTAATTACGCTGAGTATCAATGGCACACCGAGCCCAGTATTGACCCTTTTGAGTCGCTACTCAATAAAGGCCAGTTGCCCACATAATATGCCACAAGATTAATAGAAAATTAAAAAGAGCTGCCCGGTTCGCCTGAAACCAAAAAAGCCCCTATCCAACTACATCCGGTTGAAATGGGTTTTAACGCTTTTTTCTATTAAATCAGCAGCCGGAGCTAGCTCAATGAGTAAGTGCATTAAATAAACCTTTCGCGGAATTACTCTTCGCCGCTACATGCCTCAATTTTCTATTCATCGGTGGAAAAATTGCGGAGGGCGAAACATGGCTCGGATGGTATAAGGGGTTAGCTGCTGACGATATTTGTTTAATGTAAGCTTTACCGAACTTAACGGCAGGCCAAAAAATATCTGCCCACATTGATTGTGCGAATTAATTTACACCAGCAACCTGGGTCACAAATAAAAAAGACGAGCCCACTAGGAGAAATTATGGCAAATAGATTAGCGGGCAAAGTCGCCCTTATAACCGGAGGTACCAGTGGCATTGGCGCTGAGACCGCGAAACTTTTTGCTGCCGAAGGCGCAAAAGTTGTCATCAGTGGCCGCTCAAAGGAGAAGGGCCGAACACTGGCAGGCGCTATCGGTGCGGGGACCCTCTATTTTGAGGCGGACGTAACCCAAGAGGAGGATATCTGTAAAAGCGTGGAATTCACGGTAGCTGAATTTGGCAAACTGGATATTTTGTTTAACAATGCCGGCGGGCCAGTGGGCGCGCCTATTGATAAGATCGGCCAGGAGCACATCGACTACGGTGTTCGATTGTTACTCTCTAGCGTCATTCTCGGGACCCGTTATGCCATTGAACCAATGAAGGCCAACGGTGGCGGCTGTATCATCAATAACTCAAGCATTGCCGCCCTGCGCTACCGCCAAGGGGACCCTCTTTACTCGTCGCTAAAAGCTGGCGTAACCCATTTCAGCAAAATGTCCGGCATAGAGCTTGGCGCGCATAACATCAGAGTGAATTCAATTTCACCTGGCGCCATTGCCACGCCAATTTTCTGGGGCGGTTCAGGCAGAGCCAACACTCTCTCAGATGAAGAAAATGAGCGCAAAATGGCGAAGCTCGAAAAGAGTTTGGCAGCATCCGTACCCTTAGAGAAAACCGGCTACGCACTAGATATCGCAGAGGCTGCCCTTTACTTAGCCAGCGATGCTGGGCGATTTGTCACCTGTCACGATCTAGTGGTAGATGGTGGTCGTACTTCAATGTTCTTTGAGCATAGCTAGTCAGCACTGCTTTGCCAGCACCTGCAGTTCGAATGGCCTTCACTCGCAGAGGGCTTTTTTTCGAAAAGGTCTTCTTAACTAAAGGTGCCAGTTTTCCTTCAAGTTTAAAGCCACTAATTGCGCAGCGCCGGTTCCGGGTTTTATTTAACGAGGGGCCGGCTGATTAGACTAAAAGACCACCAATGATCTGCTCTGGGCAAACCATTTCCTCTACCAACCTTTTGCGCTCGACTATGCCAGGCGATATCTAATATCTCAGGGTCTAATACCCGAGCCATTGAGACCGGGTAGACCTTGCCGCTAATACCAACGTAACCATTGGTATTATTCAGCGCAGTATTTGACCAAAACTTTCGTTCGCAACGCGCGCAACTTAAATAAAGCTGACCACCTTCAGACATACAATTGAGATTTACTGACCAAGGAATAATTGCGGCCACCTGAATTTGGCATAGAGGCGCATCGTTAGCAAAGGACCAGTCCGGAATAGCTACGCTAACCAACTGGCCTTTCAACGGACCACCAGGCAGACGGTCACAGGGACAGCTGAACCAAAAGGTCAGGGCGCCAGCAAGCAAACACACTGCTGAGAGAGATACAGACAAAAGAACTGCTTTTTTCCAAACTCTATTCACAGTCGTCTACCAAAGATTAGTTTGTGTTACCTAACGACAAACACGGTGGCGAGATTTTTATTAGCCTAGACAAAAAAATAACCAAATTAATCATCTCTTTTTTCACGGTTTAGGACAGAACTTTGAGCAATATTCTTTAGTCCTCATCTATGGGCGCACTTTAGCCCCATAATTTGACCTAACTTTTCAAGATTTGAGGCGAATCCTCCAGTACTAATCTACGCGGGCACTAGGCCAGAGGCGCAAAAAGTTTTCCGCATAAAAGGCGTCGCGGATTGCGGGTTCCGAGTTTTCTAGGAACCGTTCAAAACGACCTATTGGATCTTTAGTGCCTTCTAAGTGCGGATAGTCACTGGAAAACAGATATAGATCCGGATGTGAGTCTTTCATCAAGTAGGCTACATCTTCGTGAGAGAAAGGTGTGAACGCCATTTGCTCTATGAGCTGCTGTGAAGGTACGCGATCAAAACGCACTGACTTATCAGAGCGACCATAAATACGTGTTACCCAATCGAGGCGGCGACACATCTCTGGGACCCAGCCTGCTCCAAGTTCTACGGCTGCGCCACGCAGACCGGGGTGACGATCAAACACACCATCTAACAGCATCACACTCAGGAACATTTCTGGTGTTTGATGCAATACAGCCGCATCTTTGGTGCGTACGTTTTCACCGCCACCTAACCAATCTTTTACTGGTGCGCGGCCATTGTTGCCCCAATCATTAGATACCTGCAAAGGTGCGCCGCCCACGTGGAGAACGAAAGGCACATTAGCTTCTGCCAACCTAGCCCAAAAGCCTTCCAAATCTACGTGTCCTGGCGAGTGTCCAATAGGTGCACGATGAGGAATCCAGATGGATTGCAGACCCTCTTTAATAGCCCACTCCACTTCTTGAATCGCCAGGTCAGGGTTGTCTAAAGGCACAATGCCTACGCCCATTAAGCGATCATCCGCAGAACAAAAGTCCAACATATGTCGGTTATGCGCGCGAGTGGCGCCGTAGCGCAGCTTGGGATCTTTTTTAGAACTAGGATGAAATGGAAACGCCACTGAGTGTGTTGCAAACACCAACTGCTTCTTAAATCCAAGCAAGTCTAACGCCGCGGAACGGTCTGGACCGTTGAACGCGCCCAAGGCTTGGATCTCTTTGGAGTTCTCTATCAGCGCATCGCCCATGGCAAGTTGAGCCGCCACGTGTGCATCAGAGTGTTTGCCGCCTTGCTCCATAATCACGGCAACTTCGTCGTCTGTGACCACAGACGCGCTGTAACTTACTGATGGAATTTCGTCACGGATTTCAGGATCCGCGTAGGCTTTTAGAAAGTCCGGCAGTTCCATGATGTGGCTGTCCGCGTCATAGTAAGGTCGCTGTTGCGGTGCATAGGCCATGATTAATCTCCCAGTTAACAATTTTGTCGCAATGCCCCAATTCCCCAATTCGGATGCGACAGTTAAGAACCCTAAACTTACCGGCAATGGGCCATAGGTAGCAACCAAAGAATGCTAACCATCAATATAGCCAAAAAACACAATGGCATTAACAACCTAACCAGCGGTGGATTTTTCATCTAACGCAAAAATGCGCTAACCTTAGGCCATCCGATTTAGACAAATTAGAACTACCATGCTGAATATTATCGACACTCTATGGGCCTTGCATCAAAACCCAGACATTGATCCAGCCCCCCTGCTAGAAGCGCAAGAACTCAGCACTGACGAAGGGCAGCGGCTGCAATTGCAGTTACTAGAGCGTTGGTTGGAACAAGGCGAAGAACTCGCCGGGTGGAAAGTAGGTATGACGTCTGGAGAGTCGCGCAATGCACTGGGTGATGGCATTCGCCCATTTGGCTTTGTATTGCGCAGCCGCACACTGTTGAGTGGAGCCAGCATTCCGCGCAAAGATTTATATACAGGTGGGATCGAAAATGAACTTTGCTTTGTTATGGCGGACTATCTAGGCGAAGCCACAACACCTGATCGCGCTAAAACTGCCATCGCCGGTTTGGCGCCAGCCTTTGAAATCAACCAAAAACGCCTGCCCGGAGGCTGTTCAGCAGGTTTAAGGGTATCGGACAACCTATCTAATTGGGGCATCGTCGTCGGCGACACAGTACCACTGGCAAATACCACAGCAGAGTTGACTGAACTTGAGGTGGCCCTATATAGCCAAAGCGGGAACGAAGGCGAGCAATTAGTCGAGCGCGTTCCTAGCCTAGGTCACATTGACGATCACTTCGAATCTTTAAGCATTTTGGCCAATCGACTCCACCGCTTTGGTCACACCTTAGCCCCTGACCAATACGTTATCACTGGTGCTTATGGAAAAACGCCCTTTGCACCCGGAGATTTTCGTGGTGATTTCGGTATAGGTATTGGCGGCGTCAGGGTGCGGATAACCGCCTAGCGAAAACAATACTAACGGCGAACCCTAAAACCTAGCCATATCCTCATCTAACTAATTGCGGGTATAAATTGCCAACTTGTAAATCTAACCAGAAAAGCCAACTATGAAAGCCAAGTAAGAGGGCTGGCTAAATAAGCTAACAAAAACAAGCAGGGGGAAATACTGTGACCGAAGAAAGCAAACCTAAAATCAGACCAGAACCTAGTATGTTCTCAATGTTATCTCGTGACATTGGCATAGCCCTTATCGCTCTCTCTGTCTGGGCGGCCGCAGATACTTGGTACCTGTTTTCTGGCCTTTGGTTTGCACAACTACTGAGCATTGGCGACGCTATTTTTGTCGGCTACATACTAGGTGCACTCTTCCACGAATGGGGCCACTACACCGGCGCTAAGCTATCTGGTGCCACAGCACCCCGAGTCATGCCCAGAAGCTTTTCGTTTTTCCGTTTTAACTTTGATATGTCTATTAATGATCAGCGCCAATTTCACTGGATGAGCTTTGGCGGCTGGATATTGCATTGGCTTTTGTTGGTGCTGGTGGTTATTGCCATCCCTTTTGACAGCCTTGGACGTATCGCTCTGGTCAGCTCAGTATTCGGTTTTATCGTTTACGCCACAGTTATAGAAACTGGTATTTTGCGTCAAACCTTAGACGGCGCTGACCCCAAAGAAACACTTGATCAATTGACATCAAAAACATTCCAGCGAGCCACCGCGGCAGGCACACTAGGTGGGCTGTTCGCTTTAGCCGCGCTGAGCTAATCAATATGCCAGATTCTTAAATGAGCATGTCAGACAGAAAAATTGAAACATATATCCCTTCGAGAACTGATTTTTGCGGCAAACGTACAAACTAGTGCGATAAGCACCAGTCTTGTAGTGGGTTCACTATTGGCGTTGGTCAATCACGGGGGCAATATTATGGCTGGAACTTTAAACTACGGCACAGTGCTGAAAATATTGCTCACCTACGCGGTGCCTTATTGCGTTGCGCTCAATACCAGTGTCAGCGCTATGAAAGCCATGTCAGTCGCAACGAACTCTGAAGATGAGCCAAAAATTCACTAGCAACCCTGCCAATCAGACCTTACGAACGGTTAGTCAGGGCCTAAGTCCTATACCCGACTCTGTTGCTGGATCTCCTTTTACGCGTACATGGCGCATAACTCGAGGCTGGCTGTAATCATAGGGTCGCGCTCGATGCAATACACAACGATTGTCCCACATCACTATATCGCCAAGCGTCCAACTGTGGGTCAGCACCCTAGGCGGTTGGCAGGCAATCTCTACTAACTCTGCTAGCAAAGCTTCTGAATCAGCTTCACTTAACCCAGGAACACCATAGGCATGACGGCCAATATATAAACTTGGCACTTTCGTGGCTGGATGGATTTTCACCAAAGGTCGCAAGGGCGGCGCTTGATCGCCCAAGCCATAACTAGAACCAGAGTTCGCATTGTGGCCAATTTTTGCTTGGGAATGAAACAACGAATGATGGGCAGCTAGGTCAGAAATGCGGTCACGCATCTCACTCGATAACGATTGATAAGCGGCACGCATATCAGCCCACTGAGTCTCTCCCCCTGCATCTGGCAAAACTTGTGCTGCAAGAATTGAAGCCCGAGCAGAAACCGGCATATAGGAACTGTCCGTATGCCAGCCTTCATTGCCACGCAAAATCTGATAATACCCGCTATCAGGACCGAGCAATTCCCCATCAGGCTTTTGATTACTAATAACAACGGCTTTACGATTTTCGGCGAGGATTTCGATAGGACCAATGCGCTGACCAAGAGCCACATGTTGTTCTTCACTGATGTGCTGACGTGGGAAAATTAGTACTGCATGTTCATGCCAGACCTCCTCGACTGCCAACCAACCTTGGTCATCTAGCGAATTGAGATCTATACCCGTGACTACTGCGCCCAAGCTTGAGTCGCATGGCTGTATCTTAATGCCCATTGTCTGCCCCTTTCTTAGCTTTCTGGTCTCTTAGACTTCTGATCTTTTGGTGTTTCGGCCCTCAATATCCGGTTACTGAAAGATCTCCCAATTTCCCCAGAACCTACAACCGAGATCTCTAGGGGTTCGGGCGACTCGGCTTCTGCCCTGCTCTTTAAAATTTGACTAGGAGCTACCAATGGAAAGCAAGTTATCTACTGGTTGATAGAGCGCTTCCAAATAGGCCATATCTTCTGGCTCTATGACTATCTGCGCAGCAGCGACCAAATCTGTTAGCTGCGCCACTTTTGACACCCCAACAATTGGCGAGGTCACTTCTGACTTATTCATAAGCCACGCCACAGCAATCTGGGCGGGTGTTTTTTCATACTTCGCGGCAATTTCTATGACACGTTCCGCAACCGGAAATACGTGTTCACCGTGATAAAGACTTTCCGTTCTCTTCACGTCCTGACCTTGTGACCGGCTAGTACTGCCGCCGCCAAAACCTCCTTGGTAAGTACCGGCAAGAATACCCCGTGCCAATGGCGACCAAGGTGTGAGGGCTACCCCTGTCTTGGCGCAGTATGGGTTCATTTCCCGCTCTTCTTCCCGATAAACTAAATTATAGTGATTTTGCATGGAAACAAATTTTGTCCAGTTATTCATCTGCGCGGTTAACTGTAACTCCGCAAACTGCCAAGCAAACATCGAAGAGCCGCCCAGATACATTACTTTGCCTGCTTTGACCAGATCGTGCAGCGCTTCAAGGGTTTCTTCAATCGGCGCTTGAGCTTGACCAGGAATTCCATGTGGATGACGGTGAATGACGAGGTGGTCAACATAATCTAAACCCAGACGCATCAGACTCGCCTCCACCCCTTCAATGATGTGTTTGCGCGATAGGCCACCTTGGTTAGCTCCGCGACCCATAGGCATAGATACCTTGGTTGCCAAGACGTATTCATCCCTGGGTAAAAGTTCGCGTAGCAATGAGCCGACTACTTCTTCAGAGGCGCCGAGACCATAGATGTCTGCACAGTCGAAATAGTTTAGGCCGTGCTCTATAGCAGCCTGAAAAATGGGTCGAGCTTCATCCGTGGTTAATGTCCAATCCCCTTGGTGCCCTCTCCCTGGAATACCGAAGTTCATGGTACCCAAGCAAAGCTGGGACACGCGTAGGCCAGTATTGCCCAATTGCACAGATTTCAACATTAAGATCCCCTATGAATTATTCTTCTATTTAGTTCAAGATATTACACCAGAAAGAGATATGAGGAATGCTGCGAGAATATTAACAATAGTGCAGTGACCAGATTTTTCCACAAATCAATGTCCATTTTTGCGAATTTAATGCTAGTTTGAGTCGCAAATAACCTGATCACTTTGAAAGTTCAATTATGAGTCAATCAATAGCTGTAGTTGGCGCTGGAATATGCGGCATGTTCACTGGGCTAGCCCTTTCACGCCGAGGCTTTTCTGTCACTTTATTCGAGCGGGATGTGCCACCACCCGAGGGCGATGCCGAACAAGCATTCTTTAGCTGGCAACGCCGAGGTGCCGCTCAGTTTAGACACCCCCACGCCTTTCTTGGCTTGATGTGTAATCTTTTAGAAAAAAATTACCCAGACCTACTGCAAGAGCTCTTAGACGCCGGAGCCCGCAAAGTAGGCTTTGAGGACATGGTGCCAGGACATCTGCAAAGCCAATACATCCCAGAACCCGGTGACGAACAGCTTTGGGTGTTGATGTGTAGGCGCGCCACCATAGAAACCGTGCTACGCCGCTACGTTGAGCGAGAAAAGACATTAACGATCGCCAATACCACTTATGTCACGGATGTGCTGATAGAAGAGCAAGACGAGCATGAAAGCAAAGCTTTGGTCACCAAGGGCCTGGAGCTCACCGACAGACAAGACGCGAACAAAAAATCCCAGCATTTTGCGGATCTAATCATTGATGCAACCGGCCGCGCAGGTAAGTTCAACAAATGGTTGAGCAGCAAAGGTGCAAAGGTTGCCGAGGAACGCGACGACGCTGAGATTGTTTATTACACCCGTCACTACGCCTTAAAGCCTGGTGTAGAAGAACCCAAACGTGACAGCGATAACCCTTCTGCTGGGGATTTGGGCTATCTTAAATATGGTGTCTTTCCCGGCGATAATGGCAACTTTGCGCTGATTATTTGCATGCACAACGAAGAACACGAACTGCGCGAAGCGGTAAAAGATCCAATTTTGTTCGACGCTATTTGCGAAAGCATTCCCGGGGTAAAACCTTGGGTCGCAAAAGAACACGCTGACGCCACAACGGCACCCTTTGGTATCGGCCAAATCCACGCGGTTTGGCGCGACTACGTCCATGAAGATGCACCACAACTGCTAAACTTCTTTGCTGTTGGCGATGCCGCCTCTCGCACCAATCCATTGTATGGTCGAGGCTGCAGCACTGGCACATTACACGCACACATTCTGGCCGACGTTTTGGCAGAAAAAAGTGACCCATGGGAACGCGCGCTGGCATTTAAACAGCGCACTGAGGCTGAGATTAGACCCATCTTCGACGCCAGCCTAACGGAAGACAAAAGAGGCATTCGGCGAGCCAACGCAACCCGAGAAGGCGTAGCGTTAGACAAAGCAACAACCGTCAAAAAATGGTTCACTTTGGCTTTTGGCGACGCTCTTGTTGCCGCGGCACGTCATCAGCTACACGTGCATAGGGGCATTATGCGCACCGTTAATCTAGTAGAAAAGCCTGGGGACTTTCTGAAAGATCGGAAAATTCGCAATACCATCTTTCGCTACATGCTGCGCGGCAGAAAACGCAATGCACAGGCGCGCATTCAGGCCGGTTTAGCGCGGCCAGAAATGCTTGGGATGATCTCACACCTTTCACGGCAACAAACCAAGCAACCTCCGGCATCCAGCGGGAACAGCCAACCGCTCAGGGAAACCGCATTAACTCAGCAGGCCTAACCAGTTTCTCGACTAAGTCGCCTCTTTCTAGCTAGATAGTCTTAGTTAATAAACCCTAGCTAGTGAGTCCTAGCTAAGGCCTTTTAAAGTGCTCAGTGCTATGCGCTTAGATCTTTACCCAAGGCCTCGGCTTCTTCCGCGTACTTGGCGTAAGATTCCTTCAGCGTCGCCGAGTTCAAAATAACCTCAGCTACAAGTGCCTTAGTTTCTGCGTCGTAAACCCGCGTCATAATCCAATTAGATTCAGTTCGGCGGCTTTCGCTCAGGGCGATAATTTCACGCTCCAATAAATAGGCATGGTCGACAAACAGGGGGCCATTAATCATTTTTATTTCCTGACCCGCAAACAAACCTACCGCAGGGCCTTTCGTTCTATAACCAGACTGCCCGCTAGTGTATTGGGTTAACACACTGATCATCTCTAACGGCATAACGGCCTTGCCCCAGGGATTATCTGCGCCGTAATAGGCATGATTTTCGGTAATCTTTTGCAGCTTTTGCGCAAGGCTAAAGGGGTACATATCACCCATACGCTGATCCATGGCCATGCTCGCTTGCTCAGGATTACCCGCGCCTAGCTGACCTACTTGAACGTCACTTAGAATGACCAATTGCTCGGAGGGACGCAGGCGACCGCGCCGAACCTCTAACTCGGTTTCACCATGATCTGGCCCCAGCGAAGCAGTACCGGTTAACACCGGGGTACCATCGCGCTTTTCAGCAGAAATTTTTGCCACCTTATTAACGTCCGATACATGCTCGACCACCACCCTGACTTCTTCGCCCTCTACTACCATCGTTTGGTAATGCGCACTGATGCAGCCGCGCTCGAACCACGCGTCGCCAAACACCTCGTGCAGCAACGGCACAAATTGACTGAAATGTGTGGGTCCTTCGATAGGTGCACCAGCAAAGCCTAAATCAGCTGCCATCTTATCGTCGTGAATAGACAAATGACCATCATATTCCTGATGACCAAGCATTTGTCGCGGATGTCTAAACTCGCCAACCAGCATTTGCGGCGCGTTGCCCTGTTCTATATCGCTCACCTAACTCTCCTAAAGCATAAATTCTTCTACATATTAAACCGAAAATAACCGTGGAGTCTGCGGCGCATAAACCACCGCTTAGACGTTTTCATTTGTTTTTTCCAACGGGTGTTCTTTTTTCGCACAAGCAAGTAATAAGCCCCCAAAAGCTCAACCACCAGATTCACCTAACTAATCTGCCGAAAGCCACAGCCAATTAGTTTATCCTTGACCCAATCTTGTGCCTTTATACAGCACAGGCAGCTATTTCACTTATCGAGAGATCACAATGAAAAATTTATTTTCTGTTGCAGGCAAGGTTGCCATCGTTACTGGCGGCTCGCGAGGCATTGGCGAAATGATCGCAGCGGGTTATTTGGCCAACGGCGCAAAGGTTTATATCAGCTCGCGTAAAGCCGCCGTTTGCGACGCAACCGCAGCAAGGTTGAGCGAAACCTACGGCGAAGAATGTATTTCATTGCCTGCGGACATGTCTAATTTGGCAGGGATTGAGGGCTTTACAGCGGCTTTCAAAGAACGTGAAAGCCACCTCGACATACTAGTCAACAACGCTGGCGTAGCTTGGGGCGCGCCGCTGGAAGAATTTCCAGAAGTGGGTTGGGACAAAGTTATGGACACGAACGTTAAAGGCGTATTTTTTCTAACTCAGAAATTGCTGCCGTTGTTAGAAAAAAATGCCCACACCGAAACGCCATCTCATGTGGTGAATATTGGTTCTGTAGATGGCATTAAGACACCCGTCTTTGACAATTTCTCTTATGGCCCATCGAAAGCTGCAGTACATCACCTGACTCGAGTTTTAGCAGCGCATTTGATTAAGCGCAACATCATTGTTAACGGCATTGCACCGGGACCATTCCCTACATCTATGCTCAGCGCCGGCGTGGGCGGTGGTGGCGATGCAGAAAACACTGACTGGACCAGCGTTAGTGAAAGCAACCCACGAGGCAGGGTTGGTACAGCAGAGGACATAGCAGGCTTAGCTATATTTTTAAGCTCACGAGCCTGTGGTTTCACCGTTGGTGACGTCATCACTTGTGACGGCGGCTCTGTAGTTTCCTAAGAGGACTCCCTGAAAAGACCTCCCACACAGCGGTCTAAATTGGCAACTCGGGCACACCTGCCGGAGTTGCTGAATCGACCACTTATACCCCTCACATAAAAAACCTCTAATGCTTATCCGTTAGGTCAATTCACGCTTTTGAATACCCGGCGAATACATGGCGATTAATCGACTATTTTTCTCCCAATTAGCTCCAGCAGAGTCCGGACTAATCTGCCCAAGCAAATCTTGAACAGACAGATCTACCGCTTTCAACTCATCAAGGCCAACCTGATCTGTTGGCAAATCTTCCAACAACGCACCCAACCTCCAAATGAGCTTAGCGCAACCTTCCACCTCGATTTGATTAGAGTAAAATTGGCCCGCATGAGCACAAAAAGCACAGTAGATATATAGAGTTTCACGAATACCAAATCGCACCACTTCCGAGTCATCTAATGCTTGGTCTACTGCAACATCCTGCAAATGCACAATGCCCTGGCTCATCTCCGCCAAAAAGGTGCCTGGTTTTACGACAGCATGTTTGCTGGACACGATTAATCCAGGTGATGAGCGGTGAATATTAAAGTAATCAGCCGCCGCGCCAGACCCAGCCTTTATCACCAAGTGTTCAACGCTATCACTACAAGCAACCCACGTTTTATAGCCCGACACCAAATCGCCTTCGGCAGAAGAATGTAGTATGACGCCCGGCAACAGAGGCTGGCCCTTACGATCTTCAGATACCGCAAACGCGCCCCAACCGTTAAACGCCTCAGACATAAACGTGCGTCGAATGGCGCTTTGATAACCACCTACAAATACCCAAGCCATGCGGTCAGCCAATAACCCGCCTATCACCGCCATAGCTAGCAAATCTAACGAGCCCTCTGTTGCTAAATATTTTTTCCACACAGCAAAATACTCGGTCTCTGTGGCGCAACTTTTTGCGGGCATTGGAATGGATAATTTTTCTGCAAGGGCAACCACGTCGCTCCAGCTTCTAACAATTAGACTCATATAGGCGAGTTTCCCTGTATTTGTAGGCGATGAATAATCCGCGCCTCATCCGCGTGGTCATGAACCGCATAATGCAGCAGGCAACGATTGTCCCACAT
>CAJWNY010000002.1 GCA_913043815.1 uncultured Gammaproteobacteria bacterium | reverse complement strand
TATGGAAGTTTTGTAAAACCACACCGCGCAAGCGTGGTGTTAAGCGTTGGCCGTCTACCTGCTCTTGGTCGTCAGCAAAAATTCTCAAGGTCACGGTTTCGCGTTTACCCTGACGAATAATATCAACCTTTACCTGATCACCTATGAACATAATAGCGGCCTGGCCTGCAAAATCAGATACAGTAGCTATCTGCTTATCATCCATAGCGACAATGACATCTCCCGGTTCAAGGCCGGCCTTCTCAGCGGAACTAGCCAATTCCACATCGACCACAACCACACCTTTAGGACGCCCCCCGGGAGAAAGCACACCAAAAGCACTGGCAAGCTCTCTATTCAACGGCTGTACTATAGCGCCAACAAAACCGCGGTTTACTTCGCCTTTGGCAATAAGCTGCGCCAGCACTGCATTGACCATATTGGCGGGTATGGCAAAACCGATACCCACATTGCCGCCACCAGGTGCAAAGATGGCGGTATTGATGCCTACTAGGTCGCCGCGCAAATCTACTAATGCTCCGCCAGAATTGCCGGGATTGATTGGCGCATCGGTTTGAATAAAATCCTCAAAGCCTTCAATGCCTAAACCACTACGCCCTAGCGCACTGACAATTCCGCTAGTGACAGTTTGATTAAGACCAAATGGGTTACCAATAGCAACAACGAAGTCGCCCACTCTAACGGTGCCACTGTCGGCGTATTTAATAGCCGTGAGATCTTCAGCTTCTACTTGCAGCAGGGCCAAATCTACTTGAGAGTCTCGGCCTATTAATTTGGCATTTAAGATACGGCCATCGGCCAAACCAACACTTATCTCATCGGCATTTTGTACCACATGATTATTGGTGACGATGTAGCCTTTGGCGGCGTCAATGACTACTCCGGACCCAGCGCTCTGAGTGCGTCGATAACGCCGGCGGCTTTCAGGCACATTAAAGAACCGCCGAAAAAAAGGGTCTTGCAGCAGACGGTTACCCTCGCGAACCGTTGAGCGTGTAGCAATGTTTACTACCGAAGGATTGATCCGTTCCAGCATATCAGCAAGACTGGGCATCGGTTGACTCAAGCCCCCATTAATCGACGTTGCGGCAGGCACTGACAGGGGTAATGCGGCGACAATTAGTAATTCTGACGATGCATAAGTGTCCGCTTGCAAGGGGCTAATCAACAAACAGCCAAGAATAACGTTAAACATTCTTTTAAAAACAATACTTAGTACGCGACGTCGCTTATCCATTACCTAACCTCCGTTATATATCAGTTGCAGACTGATAGCGGGCTTAAAAAACTAAGCCATGCCATGGTAGTCAGCACGTCTATTTATTAGCTGCTCTGGTTAGCCGTTTTAATTAACAGATCTATTGAACTGTTCTAACCTGCGTTACTCAACTCAGATGTGTCTTGGTTTGCTAAAACCGGACTGGAACTAGCCACAAAGACTATCGCGAAAGCAAATATAGAACATGCCACAGCGGCCATATAGGGCCAAAAATACGACCGGCCGTCACCAAAGACGTCGAAGGCCCAACCAATAAAGTAGGGACCCATCGCTAAACCCAATACGCTTAATGCATTCGCGCGCGCAAATACTTTGGCATAAATGCCGGTGGTATAAACTTCAGCCAACCAGAGCGGCTGGGTCATCAATAAATTGCCTACACTCAGACCAAAGAAGCCCGCAGCAAAGACAGCTAGTGTGCCGTTAGGCGCAAGGGCTATCAAGGTCAAGCCGATAGCCTGCATGGACAAATTACCCAAAGCGAACCATCTAATTGGAATACGCGTAACCAACCAGCCGCCAAAAAAGCGACCTGAGATACTGCAGATAGATAAAGTTTGTACAGCGTAAGCGGCATAAGTGAATCCAGCCAAGGTGTCCACACGGTTATATAAATGCGCAATACCGCCTACTTGCGCAGCCATAATCAGAATATAGGCCCCAGCCAGTAGAATAAAGAAACGACTGTTTACAGCTTTAGAAAATAGAACTCGATCAAACACATCGCCACCGCTCGCATTTACTTGAGCGCCCACTACCGGTTTTTCCACCTGCCGAATAAACAACGACAGAGGCACAATAGATCCAATTAAAATCACACCTAGTATGGGCATTGTCTCACCTAGACCAACAGTGTTCATCAGGTAGGCTGAGTACGGGGTGACCACAACGCCCCCCAGAGAAAGTCCTGTCGATGTCATGGCCAGAGCCATAGAGCGTTCAGGACCTGGAAACCACTGGGTTATCAATGTGGTGGCAATAACAATGGAAATACCCGCATTACCTGCGCCAAAAATAGCGAACAACACATAGACCTGCCATAAATCGGTTGCCCAGCCCACTACGCCAATGGAAACACCGGAAACTATAGCGCCTACAACCATCAAGGTGCGCACGTGAAAGCGGTTAAGCAGCTCTGCGACAAATAGCCCAGAAATACCGCCGACAACAAAGAACAAACTCACCGCAAAGGAAATATCGGCCAAGGGTACACTTAACTGCACCGCCAACCGATTGATGTACACAGACATGTTGTAAAAACCCAGACCAGAACTGACGGTTTGGACCAACATCATCACAACAACAATAACCCAGCCGTAATGGCGCTTATTAGGTCGGGAACCCTTGGATTGGGTGATAACGGACACGATTATGACAAGCCTTGTGTTGGATATGCCACTCGGGCTGGGACGACACTATAGAATCAGCACAACAAAACGTCTATCTTTGCACCGCAATGCTTACAGTACCTTTGACATCTATTAACGCGCCCGACGAGGGCGCGTTGTCTGAAAGGGCACGTGCGCAGACCGACTATATTTTCACTGGAGAGATGTTTCATGGAGTTGAAGGACAAAGTTATCGTAGTGACCGGCGGCGCAAGCGGCATAGGCAAAGAGATGTGCCGACGTTTCGCACGGGAAGGTGCAAAAAAAGTGATCGTTGCAGATCTTAACGGTGAAGGTGCCGCAGCGGTTGCAGCTGAATTTGGCGGTCACTCCATAGCGGTGGATGTGCGCAAGGAAAGCGAAATTGTCGAACTTATCAACGCTACAGAGGTCCAATTTGGGCCTATCGATCTGTTTTGCTCCAACGCCGGCATAGGCATTGGCAAAAATATTGACGAACCCGACGAGGTCTGGCAAACCATTTGGGAGGTCAACACAATGGCGCATGTATGGGCAGCACGCCATTTAGTACCACTAATGATCGCCAGGGGCGGCGGTTACCTTCTCAACACTTCCTCAGCTGCCGGCTTGCTAAATCAAATTGGGTCAGTCACTTATGCTGTCACTAAACACGCAGCCGTGGCGTTAGCAGAATGGTTATCTATTACATACGGCGATCAAGGAATTAAAGTTTCAGTACTCTGCCCTCAAGCCGTAAATACGCCTTTAGTTGCCGGAGGCGCAGGTGTAGCCGGTGTAGACGGAATGATTGAACCAGAAGTGGCTGTTGAAGCCGTAGTGGAAACATTGCGCGAAGAAAAATTTTTAGTGCTGCCGCACCCTGAAGTTGCAGAGTATATGAAACGCAAAGCCGCTGACTATGACCGTTGGTTGAAAGGAATGCGGCGTCTGCAAAACCAGTATGCCAAAGAATAAAACACTGGCATCTATATAACGTATAACGGCCAGACCAACCCCTTGCGCGATTGTAACGAGGGGTTTAGAGAATTGTTATTTTTTCTCTAAGTAACCATTGAGTCTTAACGCCTCGATCAGACCAGTTAAAATCAAATCTGACACCACGTGATCGAACAGATCTTCACGATCAAATAGATGAGCAAAACCGCCGGTAGCAATAGTCAACGGCGGGGCGTCGGCAAACACCTCAGAAGTGATTCTACTGGTCAACTCCCTCACCATGCCTACGTTGCTCCAATACAATCCATTCTGAATACTTTCAATAGTGGTCTTACCAATAGACCTTTTCGCAGGCTTTATTTCTACAGACGGTAATTTCGCAGTATTCGCCTCAAGAGCTTCCATAGCCAAACGCACCCCTGGAATAATGTTACCGCCCAAAAATACACGGTCTTTGGAAACAGCACAGACAGTCGTGGCGGTACCAAAATCAATAACAATAAGATTACGGTCAGGGAACATTTTTACTGCGCCCATGGCGTCAGCAATTCGGTCACTACCCACCTCTTTGGGGTCTTTGTAATCGATCTTCAGGCCAGTTTTCAAACCTGGTCGCAGCACCATAGGTTCTAAATCAAAGTATTTTTGGCAGCAAGACCAGAGGGTGTAGTTCAGTTCGGGCACTACGGACGATATAGCTATTGTTGCAATATCTTCTGGCGCTATGCCATTTTCGCGCAAAGCGCCACGCAGAAAAACACCAATTTCATCTGAAGACCCACGAGCAGTAGACGCATAGCGAAACTGAATAACCAGTTTTTCTTCCTCAAACACACCACAAAAAATTTGGCTATTGCCAACATCAAGAACCAAAATCATATCAAACTCCGATTTAAACGAACGATCGTTATCACCTAGAAATACTATTCACAGGTGAACCTGCGACTTAAAAACTTTATTTTAAGTTTTCTGGCACCAAATTATCTATCAGGCGCACTGTGTCCCCCTGGGACTCAATTTCTACGGCACCAAATCTTCGCCCATACAGAGTTTTTATATATGCCACATTGCAACCCAAAGCCTGCAATGCGCTAATAGCGTCTTCATCAGAGTTGGAGTGATATAAAATTCCGTTAAAACTCCCGGCTACATCTCGTGCAACGCCGTCTAACCGACGATTGCGCGACGACATAGCCAAGCCGTCGTTTTCGCGTAGGGTTTCACAGCCAATAATTTGGGTCGGCAGAAACAACCCAGCACACATATCCTTGATCAAAAGGTATTGCTGATAGTCTTTCAAACCGAAGTACGCTTTCTCAGGCTGAACTAAGTTTAATAGCTTGAGCACTACAGTGAGGACACCCGTGAAGTGTCCAGAACGGTCGCTGCCACATAAGTCCTGACTGAAAATTTCTTCGTGCATTTGAAAGCGAAAGTTGTCGGGGTACATCTGCACATAATCTGGCATCAGCACCAAATCAACCCCAACTGACTGAGCAAGCTTAAGGTCGTCTTCAATGCTAGTGGGATAACTTTGCAGATCTGCTTGGTTATTAAACTGAGTAGCGTTAACAAAAATAGACAGCACCGTAAGCTCGTTTTCGGCAACACTTCGGCGCAGAAGCGACAAATGGCCCTCGTGCAGCGCACCCATAGTAGGAACGAAACCCAGAGCTTTGTCTAATTCTGAACGGAGCCGTTGCCATTGCTCCAGGTCTTTCACCAACTGCATTAGTAGCTTTCTTTGAAACTTGGAAAATGACCTTCCACTACATCACTGTGAAAATTATTGACTGCACGGGTGAGTTGACCGAAGCCATCCATATAGTGGCGCAAGAACTTTGGCTTAAATGACTGGTGCATACCTAACAGATCTTGTAACACCAAAACCTGACCGTCCGTATGCGTCCCTGCCCCGATACCAATGGTAGGGATATCTAGTGCCTTGGAAATTCGTTCGCCCAACGCCTGAGGAATGCACTCAAGCACTAGACTAAAACAACCTGCTTCTTGTAGTGCTAAAGCATCATCGAGAATACGCTTGGCATCAACCGACATACGACCCTGAACCTTATGCCCACCTAGCCCTTCAACAGATTGAGGGGTAAGACCCAAGTGGCCCATCACCGGAACTCCAGACTCCACAATATGCGCGAGTAAAGACAACTGCCCTGCTGCTCCCTCAATTTTTATCGCGTTGCTACCGGCCTGCATGAGTGCCGTAACCGCATTCATAGCCTGACCAAGATCTCTGCGTGCGGAGAGAAACGGCATATCTCCAACAATAAATTTGTTTGGCGCACCACGTTTCACTGCAGCAATATGGGTAGCCATCATTGCCACTGTGGCGTGCACTGTGCTGGGGAAGCCGTGCATGACCATGGCCAGACTGTCACCAACCAGAAGTGTATCTACACTAGATTCGGCCAGAATTTGCGCCGACCAGTAGTCGTAGCAAGTGACCATAGAGATTTTTTCACCCGCCACCTTACGTTCACGGAATGTTTGAATTTTCATTGGTCACCCCCGATCGGGAACTGCAATGAATGGCGCCGTTGTACTCGATTTTGCATTTTTCCACCTGGTACCTGTCCGGAAGCGGATCAAGTCCTCGTTTTTACTGCTTATATCTATAAATCTGAGGATCTCAAGATGACCCCTAAGTATTCGTCTTCTTCCAACTCAAAAAAATACTGATTGAGCGAGAGTCCGTTCGAAGCTTGTGAGGAAATTACTATAGGCGTTCCTAGATGTCGATAGCCACATCGCCCAACGCCAGGTCTTTAAACTTAACAGATTTAGGGTCAATGGATAGTCAGAGACGTGCTCAGGATTTAGATTTGGTAGCCATTCATCGTCACAACCGCTTTGCCTACAACCTCTCGTTGCTGAAGTAAACGCATGGCTTCAACCGCATTTTCTAACGGCAGTACATGACTAATGTAAGGATCAATCTCACCCGCCTCAGCCATGGCATAAAGACGCTGAGCGTTCTCACGCCCTTTGACCGGATCTTGCCGTCCGTACTCACCAGCGCGCACCCCAATGACGGAGATTTGCTTGATTAGGATTAAGTTAACCGGCGCTTGAGGCCAGCGCCCACTGGTAAACCCAATACTCAGTATTCGACCGCCCCAGTTTATACAGCGCATGCTTTCATCAAAAACATCGCCGCCTACTGGGTCATAAATAACGTCTGCTCCACGACCGCCTGTTAACGATTTTACGGTTTCGCGAAAGCCGCCTAATCTGCCATCGTCCATAGTGTAGTTAATGACATGATCCGCACCTCGAGAAGCAACCACCGCTAACTTATCATCTCGGCCGCCTGTGCCAATAACATTGGCACCGAAGAGCTTGCCTAAATCAACTGCGGCCATACCCACGCCGCCAGTAGCACCATGAACTAGTAAGGTTTCACCCTTCTCAAGATAGCCACGACGCTGCAGAGCAACATAAGCGGTCAAATAAGCCGTCTGATAAGACGCTCCCTTGGCATAGTTCATGCCCTTGGGCAGCTGTTTAACTTGAGATTCATCCACCACAACGGCCTCAGCGAAGCCACCGTAACGCATACCAACAATCACCGCATCGCCTTCTTTAAAACTAACGCCCGGACCGATGGCTTCGATATCACCAGCCGCTTCACCACCCGGGACAAAAGGTAGCGGCGGTTTGAATTGGTACTTACCCTGAATCATTAAAAGATCAGGGAAATTAACAGCGCAGGCTTTTAGCCGCACACGCACCTGACCCGGGCCGGGCTCAGGCAGTTCAATTTGCTGCAACTCAACGCTGCCAATATCCTCTGCAATCTCATTGCAGACTATGGCGTTAACTTTCATTTTTCTGACTCAATTGGTTTGACTCAACATTTTTTTAGTGGGCGTTTGGTCCGTACTTTCAGTAAATGAGCACGGTACTCAGCGGAAGCGTGTATGTCACTGTTAAACCCAGCATCAGGCACTTCAACATGATCGAGAATATCAACACTCCGATTTTGCATGAGCTCATTTTCGATACCTATTGCAAGGCAAGCGCAGGGGCCAGCACCTGTAATACCAGCTCGGATTTTACCCTGAAATTCTGCGATAAACGAACCCACAAAGGCATAGCCCGATGCTTGATTACGGAATTTCGCATACGCTACCCGGGCCGGCAGAGGGAATTCTCTCGGGTAATTAACTCACTGGGTTGTAGGGCCGTTTCGAAAAGATCGAGAAAGAAATCATCGCCGGGGTACAAAAACCGAACTGCAAAGCGTGATGTTCGCGAAAGGCACTTTGCATTGGGTGAAGATTGTCGACCTCGCCGATGCCTTCGATGGTAACTACTTTAGAGTCGGCAACTTGTACAGCAAGGACTGCACAGGACTTAACTGCAAGATCATTCAAATGCACAGTGCAGGCCCCACTCTGAGATGTATCGCAACACACATGAGCACCTGTTAACCGCAGATTCTCACGCAATACACTAACCAACAACGTATTGGACTTAATAGTCACTTCGTGGAATGTATTGCTTACGTCTATTTTGATTTTCAAAGGGCACTCAAAAACCTATAAAAGCCAACAACCGGACTTCAGAAAGAGATGAACAATTTGGCTAAATAGCCAACACCATGGCTACGGTCAAAACCACAAATGCAGTAACCCATACAAATAGCATTCCATCGTTCGCACGTTCGATATTGCCATCTGCATCTTTCTTCGATAGAGAGGCCCGAGGTTGCGGCCCTCCTTTTAGTTGCTGCTCAAAGGCTGCAAAGAATTCATCACACATCTTTCTTGCCGCGCTGTCTACCAGACTACTGCCCACTTGAGCCAACTTACCGCCAAAGGAAGCCGAGGCTGCATAGGTTAAGTCAGTTGCCGCCTTACCGTCAACAACAGCTAAAGCAATTTTCGCTTCTCCTTTAGCTACCCCCGCCCCGCCTTTAACTTCACCTCTCAGCATGTAGCTATTGGGCGCTTGAATATCCTCAAGGGAAATATTAACTTGGAACGTAGAGTTCACTGGTCCCACTTTGGCTTTCACAGAGGCAGCAAGGTTACGCTCGCCCACTTGCTGTATGGACTCACAGCCAGGGATGCAAGCAGCCAACACATTCACGTCATTGAGTCCTGCCCATACTTCATCAATAGGGCAGGAAATTTCATAGGTTCCGCTTTGTTCCACGATTTTCCTTTAAGTTTTTAAATCTATAAGCCTTTAATCAACAGTCCTAGGTAAGGCCCTAACGCCTTACCTATACGGATATATTCTAATACTAAACCGGCTCGCCTAAAGCCCGAGCGCGGTCAATACGACTAGCTTCATCATCAGCTAAATAGCGCGAAGCTAAAAGCAACATAACAACACTTAATGCAAAAGGCGCCAAACCCCAAGCCATAGCTGTCTGCAAAGCAAATTTGCTCTCAATGCCAGCTGCTATATATAGATCACTAAACTGCCCAATCAGGAACGGGCCCAAAGCTAGGCCGACAAAGGTGTTCATTAGCAAATAATAAGCAGATGCCGTTGCACGCATTCTTGGCATAACTAAGTCATTAGCCGTGCTAGCGGCACAACCTATCCAAGCAGGAGAAATGACACTGAATAGGAATGAATAGAAATATGCTGCGGCAATACTTTCTGTATACAAAAAGCCAAATATGCATGGCACTGCAAAAAAAGGAATAATCAAGCCGACATAAAGTCGTGCATTGACATATTTGGTTTTGAAATAGTCGGCCAAAATGCCACCCAGGACAATACCAATAAATCCACCAATGGCAGACCCCATACCTAGGTATAAGCCAGCGTCAGCGATACTTTCACCATGAAAGCGCTGCATAAACGGTGGAGACCAAAAGCCAAGGCCGTAGGTTACAAAAGAAATAGCGGGGAAACCAATAGTTGAGAATATAAAAGCTTTAGATTGAAACATCATGCCATAGCATGCGGGATCCGTAAGCTTAAGATAATGAATCCAAGTGGCAGTGATGTAGACACCAATGCCCAGAGCAATCCATTGTAAGAGCGTTGGCATCAACACATAGAGACCGAAAAAAAGTAGGCCTATCAGGGTTGCCACAATCAGATTAATGAATACTGCTCGAAGACCACCTGCCACATAAAGACTAGCAATAGAAAAGCCAGGAAGCACACTCATCAACGACTTCCCCGCAGCCTGAAAAGGAGCTGGGTGCGCGGGAGTTAAAATGCCCTCGCTTGCACCTTTTACAGGTTCGCGCAACGTCCAAACCCAAATGGCCATAAATACGCCTGGCACGCCTACGGCAAGAAACGCAGCCTGCCAGGCTTTAATGCCCAACGGTGCGAGAGCCGGATCTGGGTACCATCCATGCCAGCTGTGCACAATTGCACCACCCAGAAATAATCCGATACCCGAGCCTAGATAGATACCACTGGAGTAAATGGCCAACACTGTTGCTCTTACTCTTGGCGGAAAGTAATCCGATAGCATGGAAAAAGCGGCTGGCGTAGCACTGGCTTCGCCAACGCCCACACCAAATCTGCAGAAGGCAAGACTACCAAAATTTTGAGCGAAGCCAGACATCGCAGTCATCAAACTCCAGAACGACAATCCCATCGAAATCAATTTTTTGCGATTCCACATGTCCGCCAAGCGTCCAAGAGGAATACCAAAGACTGCATAAAACACCGCAAAGGCGGTACCATACAGAAAGCCAATTTCAGCGTCCCCGATACCCAAATCTGCCTTAATCTCTTCTGCCAAAATTGACAAAATCTGTCGATCAATAAAGTTAAATATGTAAACTATGATCAGTACAAACAGAACGTATTTAGCGTACCTCGCACTAGACGCTTGCTCAGCTGCAGTTGACGCTTGGTCAGCTTCAGTCATCAGAGCATCACCCTGTTCATTTTGATTACGATCCAACTAAATTCTCCCCATTCCAATGTTCTAACACAGTAAAACTTTGCACATCATTGCGCTTAAGTTTAGTTAACTGCTTAACCGGTTGACCCATAGGAATCATAGCGGCAAAAGCCATTTCTTCCGGCACGCCAATAAGCTCACGGAGCTTGCCTTCTTCCCCAGCGGCGAAGGTAGTTAACGTGCCACCTAACCCTTCGCTTCGAGCCGCGAGCAAAATATTCCAAACAAAGGGGTAAATTGACGCGCCAGAAATCACACCTACTCTATCTAGGCCACTGTCAAAGGACGCGACTACGGAAAGATCAATAAAGACTAACAAGATAACCGGCGCTTGAGTCAAGTTGTCGAGCATTTGTTGCGGGACAGCTGTGTTTTCGACGTCGGCGCCACTTACTTGGCTGGGGTTAATTGTATTAAACGGCGCTTCACCAGCCTTAACTTGAGCGACATAGCGCTGCATACTAGACCGCATAATATCTGCTAAGCCCTGTCGCGTCGCCTCGTTGCGCACCACGACAACTTTCCAGCCCTGGCGATTACCACCACTGGGCGCAAATCGTGCGTTTTCTAAAACACGCTGCAACATAGCATCTGTAACTGGCGCATCAGTAAACTCGCGCGCGGCAAAAGTAGAGCGCATTACTTCGTAAAGTTCCATCAGCTTTATTTCTCCCAAAATCCTTCATGAGCCAACCGACTATTTATCGTCATTCGAACAAACCCCTAGTAAACACCTGCAGCCCAACGGTTAGTGAGCTTTCCCCAAGCGATTTTCAATTAGCCGTTGACGACATTTACCCTCAGAGGCGCAGTCTCTTTTGCTAACCTCAACGCCAAGTAACTAACTAAAATGCGAGCACGAACCTTAGCTCATGCACCCAGCCGCGTGAATCATTTCCGCTCGAAACTATCGCCTATCGCAAATTCGCCGAGGTAATTTATGCGACACTAGCGCCGACCCCAAAAAAACTGCAAGAAATTTAGTACCTATGGCAACTACGCTTTTATTCAACAAACCCTTCGACGTTTTGTGTCAGTTTACAGATGATCAACAGCGCCAATGCCTTGCTGATTTTATTGATACACCAGGGGTATACGCCGCCGGGCGGTTAGATCGGGACAGCGAAGGTTTGATAGTGCTTACCGATGACGGCGTTTTGAATCAAAAAATCACCCACCCTAAAAGTAAGCTGAGCAAGGGCTACTGGGTGCAAGTAGAGGGTGCACCCAAAGCTGCGGATCTCCAGCCGCTGGGCGAGGGCATGGTGTTAAAAGACGGCCTATGTCTACCTGTGCGCTGGAATTTTGGTCGCCAACCAAACGGAACTGAAAACCTCTGGCCGCGAAAGCCACCTATTCGTCAGCGTAAAAGCATACCCACCACTTGGCTCACGTTGACTTTAAAAGAAGGGCGAAACAGACAGGTGCGCCGCATGTGCGCGGGCTTAGGCTTTCCTGTTCTACGCCTTATACGTCACCGAATTGGATCTTGGACAATAGATGGCATTGCCCCGGGAGAATCTGAGATTATTTAGGCCGATGATTGAGCCTTTTCTAATACTGAGGCTCTGAGGGTAACTGGCCGGCAAAAGCGAGTTCGGATATGGCTTTGCGCGAACTGGGGACTTCGCGATCTTGTAAAGGTTGAGGTAGCTCTTGTTTATCGCCGGAACGCCCTACTGCAACTATTGCCTGCAGCTTATAAACCTCGCCTAAATTCAGAACCACAGGAGCCTGGTCATGCTCCACACCCCACATTGCGTGAGTAACTAATCCCATGCTTTGCGCTTGCAAGGCAAAACTCATCCAAGCACTACCAGTATCGAAACTGTGAGTAGGCGCTGGGGCGTTATTATGTTCAAAGGTGGTACGCGCGACGATAGCTACCAGGGCGCCGGCATCTTTAGCCCAGGATTGGTTCATGTCCATAATTAGATCCAACATTGGCTTCCATTGAGGTGTGCCGCGCAAGCCGTAAACAAAGCGCCAGGGTTGGGAGTTAAAGCAGGAGGGTGCCCAACGAGCAGCTTCAACCAGCTGCTCTATCTCGCCAAGAGTAACTACTTCACCACTCATGGCTCGAGGAGACCAGCGGCGGATAAATTGTCTATCCGCTTCGGCCTCGGAGCTACGGGTGAGTAAAACATCTGTTTCTAATATTGTCATATTCTCCCTCGCTAACTGGTATCAATAGTCACAAGCCTCGAATCAGGTCAAGTTTAGGATCTTAGTTTGGCTCTTATACTAGGTTTTGAATTCAGCAACTACCGCCGCAATAGACTGCTTAGCATCACCAAACAACATCCGGGTATTGTCACCAAAGAACAATGGATTATCCACTCCAGAAAAACCTGAGGCCATGGAACGCTTCAACACAAATACCGTTTGCGCATAATCCACATTGATAATAGGCATGCCGTAAATTGGGCTGTTCTCATCGTTACGCGCCGCAGGGTTAACTACATCATTCGCGCCAATAACAACGGCTACATCAACTTTGTCTATGCGTGGGTTGATGTCATCCATTTCAACCAATTGGTCATAAGGCACATTAGCTTCAGCCAAAAGTACATTCATGTGGCCTGGCATACGCCCAGCAACTGGGTGAATTGCATACGTTACCTCCGCACCATTCTTTTCTAGCAATTCGCCCAACTCACGCACCACGTGCTGAGCTTGCGCCACTGCCATTCCATACCCTGGCACAAATGTAACCGACTGAGCTGCTTCGAGGATGAGAAATGCATCTTCACTATTAATCGGCTTAACTTCCCCTTCAACCTTCGTTGCTTCCTTGACTGCACCAAAGCCAGAGAACAATACGTGGCCCAGAGAGCGATTCATCGCCTTACACATAATGTTTGTCAAGATAATACCGGCGGCGCCAACCATAGAGCCAGCAACAATCAGGATATTGTTATTAATTGCGAAACCAGCCGCACAAGCAGCCAGTCCCGAGTAGCTATTCAGCAATGAAATAACCACAGGCATATCGGCACCACCAATAGGCAGTACCGCCATCACACCGAAGATCAGGGCCAAGGCAATTACCGCATAAAGATAAGGCGAATCTACAGCAGGTTCTAAACAGAACATCACTGAGCAAACAACGATTGCGACCAAAATCAGAGCATTAACAAAACGCTGAGCGCCGAATACGACAGCGGCAGAGTTGATAACTTCAGACAACTTACCCCAGGCCAAAATACTACCACTGAAAGTCATGCCACCAATTAAGATGGAAAGCAAAATTGTAATATCGGTAAACGTAGTGTTGCCCACATTATACAAAGCAGCCCAACCGACCATTAAGCTGGCAATACCACCGGAGCCATTAAACAATGCAACCATTTCTGGCATGCTGGTCATTTCTACTTTCTGCGCAGTGATTGCGCCCACGAGCGACCCCACTAAAATTGCGCCAATAATCCATTCCCAAGGGAGAATATTTTTATTGAATAAGGTAACCACAACAGCTATTAACATTGCTAAAGATGAGATTTTATTACCTTTAACTGCAGTAGCCGGCGACCCCAACTGCTTTAGGCCAAAGATAAACAGGGCGGCAGAAACCACATACCATAAGTTAATAATTTCCAAGCTCATGATTTACCTCCGCTCTGATCAACGTCTTTCTTCTTGAACATGCTCAACATTCGATTGGTAACCATATAGCCGCCAACCACATTAATGGTGGCAAACATAACCGCAGCAGCACCCAAAATGGTCGCCAGCATGTCAGTACCAGAACCGGCAGAAATCAAGGCACCGACGATGGTGATGCCAGAGATTGCATTAGCGCCAGACATTAACGGTGTGTGTAAGGTCGCGGGCACCTTGGAAATCAATTCGAAGCCCAAGAATATGGACAACATAAGTATCAACGCTAAGAAAACAGCATCCATGACTACGCTCCGCTATAAATGTTTTTGATAGTCTCGTTAACCACAGCGCCATCACGAGTAATGACACTGCTTTGAACGATTTCGTCTTCAGGATCCAAGTTGAGCTTTTTGGCTTCTTCGTCCCAAAATTCTTGTATAAGGTTCACTAGGTTATTGGAGTACATTTCACTGGCATTGCGAGCCACCTCGCCTGGCAGGTTGCCTTGGCCAATAATTTTTACGCCGTTTATTTCAACGACTTCGTTCAGCACCGAACCTTCAACGTTGCCGCCAGTCTCCACTGCCATGTCAACAATCACGCTGCCAGGTTGCATAGACTCTATCATATCGCGGTCGATCAACTGTGGTGCTGGGCGGCCAAACAACTGTGCCGTAGTAATCACGACGTCCGACTGACTGATAATTTGCTTTTGCCCTTCTCGTTGCAGAGCCATTTGCTCAGGCGTCAGCGCATTAGCGTAGCCCTGATCTGTTTGCCCTGTGTCGCCCAAGTCTATTTCAACAAACTTGGCGCCCAATGACTGGACTTGTTCGGCAACCACTGGACGCGTATCAAAAGCTTCAACCCGGGCACCTAACCGCTTGGCGGTGGCAATTGCTTGCAGGCCCGCAACGCCCGCGCCAATTACAAATACTCGCGCTGGTCTGATGGTTCCTGAAGGGGTCATCATCATCGGCATGATCTTGGGTGAATGGAAGGCCGCCTGGATGACGGTTACATAACCGGCAAGGTTAGCTTGTGAGGACAAAGCATCCATTTTTTGCGCTCGAGTGCTACGAGGCACCATTTCCATGGAGATGGCTGTAGCACCCTGGGCTGCAAGGGTCTCTACGAGAGTCTTCTCGTTATAAGGGTCTAAGAAGCTTATGGTGATTGCGCCGGACTTCAGCATGCTTACTTCGCCTGCATCTGGCTTTCGTACACAGATAAGCAAGTCTGCTCCAGCAATTACGTCTTCACGCTTGCCAATGGTCACACCAGCGTCCGTGAACAACTCATCACTGAAACCAGATTCCGCACCAGCGCCGGTTTCCATACTTATGGTAAAGCCGAGTTTAATTAATTTGCTAGCATTAGCCGGCACCAGTGCACATCGCACCTCCCCCGGCCAAGTTTCCTTCGGCACCCCAACTTGCATAAAGCCCCCTAAATTTGATTAACAACTATATATCGAAGTGCGTCCTGCATTTACTTTACAATGCTCCTCGCCGAGGCTGACGTACGACCGCCACTTGGGACGATCACGCTACACCCAATGTTGAAGAGAAATCTACCAGCACAACCAAGTGAATAAAATGGAATAACTCACAAGCAATACATTCCATTTAAGAATTTATTAAAAATGCGGGAAACGCTGCTCATTTACCCACATTTCAAATAGCCGACTGGAAAAAATCAGCAGCCCGAGCGCAGACAAACAGACCATTAATCGATAACGATCCTTGCATCAGTGGACTAGGCTCACCACAATCTGCTGTTCTCAAGACAACGAGCAATTAGGTCTATCTAACGAATCCGAGTAATAGACCGCAAAAGGTAGACAAAGAATATGGCGCGCAAATCAATTCCAAATAAAGCTGCGCTTACAGCAGTAATCAGCGCCTTTGTCTTAGGCATGTTCGCCACCTTGGCCGTGAGGCCAGTTAACCCACCCGCAGTGAACACAGCTGATAAGAGTGAAGCAGCCCAAATCCGGCTCAACTGGCGAGTGCCTATTGTTTTTCCAAGGACCATGCCTGTTTTGGGCGAGAACCCTGTATACCTTGCAAACATGATCGACAAATCCAGCAACGGCGCCATCAGATTTAACTTATTCGACCCAGGGGAAATTGCACCAGCCTTTGCTATTACGGATGCAGTTCGAGATGGCAAGGTGCCAGCAGGCTATACCTGGCTGGGTTACGACCAAGGCAAAATCCCATCTTCGCCACTTATTTCAGCTGTACCCTTTGGCATGGAGCCTTGGGAATACAGCGCTTGGTGGTATGAAGCAGGCGGGCGCGTACTCACAGAGAATCTTTACGAAGCACATAACTTAATGCCCCTCTACTGCGGTATGACGGGCCCCGAAACCGCTGGCTGGTTCAGGGAAAGAATTAAAACGTTGGAGGATGTTCAGGGCCTAAAAATTCGCTTTGCCGGCCTCGGCGGTAAGGTCATCGAACGCCTAGGCGCCAGCGTCACCATGATTCCCGGTGGCGAAATATTTCAGGCTTTAGAGAAAGGGGCAATTGATGCAACAGAATTTGCCCTGCCTATCGTTGATCAATCATTAGGTTTTAACAGGGTCGCAAAATTCAATTATTATCCCGGCTGGCATCAACCCTTCACCGCGTCGCATTTGGTAGTCAACTTAAAAATATGGCAGCAACTTTCCACCGCTGACCAGACGCTCATCGAACTGGGCTGCACAGCAGCAGTAACCCGCAACTTAGCCCAAGCGGAAGCATTGCAGGGCGATGTAATAGCAGGTTTTCCGGATATTGGCGTTTCTGCAGAGATTTTACCTGAGCCTTTATTACGAGAATTAAATCGGGTGGCGAATGAAATCCTCGACGAAGAGGCTGCTAAAGATGACGATTTTGCAGAAATTCTAGCCTCCCAACGGGCCTTCCGTAAAAGCTACGCTGAATGGAAATCTCGCGCTTATCTGCCTAGAGACTTTTAATGCGTGCCGACACACTGCCACATACACGCCTTTCAGAGCGCATCGACAATTTTGTCCAACGCATTGGCCACGCCCTTTCCTATATCTGGTTAGTGCTTTTAGCTGTAATCGTTATCAATGTGCTTTTGCGCTATTTATTCAGTGAAGGCCGGATAGAATTAGAGGAACTGCAGTGGCATCTATATTCCGTTGGCTTTTTACTGGGTATGAGCTACGCCTATCAGGCAGATGCGCACATTCGCGTAGACGTTTTTCATGAACGTTTCAGTCCGCAACTGCGAGCATGGATTGAACTGTATGGCATTCTACTGTTTCTCGTGCCCTTTATCGCCCTAATCCTGATTTACAGTGTGCAATTCGTATCGTCATCTTATTTAGTCGGCGAAGTATCGCCTTCACCAGGCGGCCTGCCTTATCGATGGGCCATTAAGGCAATGCTTCCCCTAGGCTTTGCATTACTACTTTTGACCGTTTTAGCACGGCTGATAAGGGTGTGGTACTTCCTCTTTATCGATTATAACGAATGCGATAGTGAGTACGCTGCCGAACTGGGTCAAAAAAACCTTAAAAGTACAGCGCCACAATTAACAATAAGCAACTCACAAGCTGAGTTTACACATGGCCGCTAATGAGGTTCTTGCAGTGATGATGTTTGTGAGTTTCATCGCTTTAGTCTTCACCGGTTTCCCAGTGGCTTGGCTGCTAGGTGGTTTGGCAATTCTCTTCAGCGCACTAGCCGTTGTCCTTGAAGCAGACTTCAATTTGGCCATAGACATGGATTGGAATTACACATCGCTCACCGTGGACCGCATATGGAATGTCATGGAAAACTGGGTCATGGTGGCCTTACCCATGTTTATTCTCATGGGCCTGCTACTTGATCGCTCCGGTATTGCCAACCAACTGATGATTAGTTTTGCCCGCTTGTTTGGCGGACTTCGCGGCGGTCTTGCCATTACGGTGACTGTGATTGGTCTTTTATTAGCAGCTACCACTGGCATTATTGGCGCGTCAGTTGTACTGCTCGCTCTGCTAGGCCTACCGGTAATGATGCAGCAGGGTTACGACAAATCTTTTGCCGCTGGCACGGTCTGCGCGGTCGGCACCTTGGGTATACTTATTCCACCCAGCATTATGTTGGTACTTATGGCCGATCGAATGTCTATGAGTGTGGGTGACTTATTCCTTGGCGCGGTGTTTCCCGGCGCGCTACTGGGCGGGCTGTATATTCTCTATATTTTACTCGTGGGTTGGCTGTCACCAGAAAAAGCCCCTGCGGCACCAACTCAACCCTTTGATTGGCAGGCGGTTAAAGATTTATTCCTAGCCATACTGCCACCGGCGTTTCTTATTTTGGCAGTGCTGGGCAGCATTTTCTTTGGGCTTGCAACACCCACCGAGGCCGCAGGTGTCGGCGCCGCTGGTGCGCTGCTGTTAGCGGTAATGAAAGGACAGATGTCAAAAATAGTAATCCGTGAGGTGCTGTCTGAAACTACGAAAACTACCGCTTACATCTTTGCTGTATTGCTGGGCGCCACAGCTTTTTCACTAGTCTTAAGGGGACTTGGCGGCGACGAGTTAATAGAGGGAGTGCTACTTAATCTACCTTTTGAGCCCACAGGAATTATGATTTGTATTTTGTTTGCGACATTTTTACTAGGCTTCTTCCTAGACTGGATAGAGTTAACCCTGATTGTTCTACCACTGGTTTCACCAGTGGTCATTGGTCTGGGCTTTGACCCTATTTGGTTCACTATTCTTTTCGCTGTATGTCTACAAACGAGTTTTTTGACACCGCCAGTAGGCTTCGCCATTTTTTATCTCAAGGGTGTAGCGCCTGAGGGCATAAATGTCACCACTATTTACAAGGGTGTAGTGCCTTTTATCGCGCTGCAAGTTTTAGGCATGTTGATCATCTTCAACTGGCAAAGTGTAGTCACTTGGTTACCCGCCCAGGCCTACGGATAAAAAGGTGGTTAGCAACTGGCTGACACTAGGCCGTCAAACCAGCAATGAATATTAGTTAATTTCTCTCGAGCATAGGCAGCACGTCAAATTCCAGCGACAATAAGCACTCTACATTTTGCACCTAGTTCTAAGGAAATCGATATGTCCGCTTACAAAGTCACAGCACGCAACTTCAGCACCGCAAGCGAAAATCGCATGCATAGCAATGCCGTCGCTCAAAGCCACGGATTTAAAGGCGCATTGGTTCCGGGCGTGGCCGTTTATGGCCACCTAGTGCAGCCGCTGGTAGCGAAATTTGGCAGCGAATGGTTAGGTCAGAGTAGAATGGCTCTGCGGCTACTTAAGCCAGCCTATGATGGAGATGAACTGACTATCATTCTGGGTGAGGACGCTGATAATCAATATAGGGTTACCTGCCACAACCAAGATGAATTGCTGTTAGCAGAAATTATCGCAGGGCCGATGCAAACAATGCCTGCGGACATCGGCTTAAGCGGCCCGGCCAAAGCAACGCCAAAAGTC
The DNA here is from genome assembly GCA_913043815.1 of uncultured Gammaproteobacteria bacterium. Taxonomy (GTDB): domain Bacteria; phylum Pseudomonadota; class Gammaproteobacteria; order Pseudomonadales; family Azotimanducaceae; genus UBA4421. Next base: position 62,018 of record CAJWNY010000002.1, on the reverse strand, counting down.
GAGATTAATTGGGGAAACGTGGTACCTGATGAAGTCTTTGTTGAGAAAATTTGGACACTGAGTGAATCTGAAAACAATCGCTATTGCGAGGAAATAAGCGACCATGACCCGTTGTACAAAAGATATATCCATCCCCACTACCTTTTATCGTTGGCTAACTATTGCCTAATGGAAGAATATGAAATGCCGGCATGGATTCACGCCAGTTCAATAACTAACCACAGGACTGCATTGAAGGTAGGAGATGAAATTACCAGCAAGACTGTGGTGAAAGAAAAATTCGAGCGTAAAAGCCATCAATTTATCACCCTACATATTACTTACTGGCGAGGTGAAGAGCTGGCCGCCGATATTCTACATACGGCCATTTTCAGGATCGCCGAATAAATATGCGGATAGCAGTCTTAGCATCTCATGAAGGCAGTACTCTCCAGGCGGTTATTGATGCCTGTAAAACGAAGACAATTGATGCCACCGTGGCATTGATAATCAGTAATAACAGTTCATCTGGCGCCCTGCGCCGTGCAGTCCTAGCAAACGTGATGAGCCAACATATTAGTTCCAAAACCCATGGCGATGATGATGGCGCAGACCGCGCGATGCTCAAGACATGCCAGGACCAACAAATTGATTTAATCTTATTACTTGGTTATATGAAAAAACTCGGCTCGCAAACCCTGACCGCGTTCCGCGGCAAAATACTTAATACCCACCCAGCGCTGCTGCCAAAATTTGGAGGCCAGGGTTATTTTGGACGCAAAGTGCACGAAGCAGTAATTGCCGCAGGAGAAGTTGAGAGTGGTGCAAGCGTGCACTTTGTTGACACCGATTACGACACTGGACCGATTTTGGCTCAAGTAAAAGTCGCAGTTAACCCAAAGGATGATGCCCGAGCGCTGGAAGAACGAGTAAAAGCCGCGGAACAAGAGTTGTTGGTGGCTATTCTAAAAGAGTTGGTTGAGCAACAAACTCCAAAATAAGGTGTACCGAGCTTACCCACCTACCCCAGATCTAGATCGAATTACCGGAAGTTGATAAAGCCACTACCTCTTTGTCCACGTAAGCGTTACCCCTAAGTTGGAATTACTCCAAATTCTAATCAGTCAGAATAACCAGGGCTTGCTCATGTAATTCGATGTTCGCGGAGGCAATGATATCCCCGCCCATACTAGGGTTTTCGCCGTTCCACGTGGTCACAACCCCGCCAGCGCCCCTAATAATGGGGATCAAGGCCTGAATATCGTAAGCATTCAGGCGACCTTCTACGCCAAAATCAATCTGCCCCATGGCAACCATGCCAAAAATATAGCAATCGCCACCTACTTTATGCATCCGCACACTTTCACGCAGTTGGCCGTAACAAAATAATTGCTGGGGAGAGAACCATGCAGTGCCTGTAGTGGTCATAATTGCTTGCTCAATACTGGCACATTGGCTGGTGTGTAATTGTCGGGTTACATCGCCACGCGCCATCCAGGCTGTATCCCCGTCGCCAAAAAATAGCTCATCCGTATAGGGTTGATACATCACACCCACTATGGGATTTTCTCCGTCAAATAGCGCTAGCAGTATACCCCAGTGCAACATGCCGCTCATGAACGCGCGGGTGCCATCAATCGGGTCTATTACCCAAGTAAGGCCATTACCCCTTTTCAGACCGAACTCTTCGCCATAAATACCATGTGCAGGATAAGTGTCTTCAATCGACTTTCGAATTGCCGCTTCCGCACCTTGATCCGCTGCGGTAACGGGGTCAAAGCCCTTACCTATAACTTTATTTTGCGCGCTGATTTTGGTGCGAAAATAGGGTAGTACTATCGAACCCGCTAAACGAGCGGCCTGCTGCGCAAATTGTAAGAATTCATGACGTTGCTCGTTAGAGACGAAAACGGCTGGCGTGTAGCCAAATGAGCTAGTCATAAATTGATCCATGAGAATTTGCGAGACGATATGTTACGCAGGAATGATCTTGGCTTCTAGTTCGAATGGCGGACCCCGCCCTAACAACAAAAAATCGATAACATTTCTCTGCTATTTCACCCCCCGTGGACGCCCGGCCGTGCGATACTTTAAATGATGTCCAACCATGATCTTACCCAAGGTAAAGTTCCAAGCTCTTTAGCCAAGCTAACTGCTCCCATGATGATGGGCGTGTCATCTAGCATATTGGTACAAACCCTAGAGATGGGCTTTATCGGGCAGTTGGGTACCGCTTATGTAGCGGCCATCACGTTCACGTTCCCTTTGGTGATGATCCTCACGAGCATTGCTTTGGGCATAAGTATTGGCACGTCCTCGGTCATTGCTCGCAGCGTGGGCAGCAAACAATATTCCAACACCGGTAGCGGCAAGATCAGTGACGATAATGACGTCCCACGGCTAGGTACACACAGCCTTATTTTAGTCTTTGTAGCCATGGTGGTCATTGCAGCGTTGTGCTGGTTAATTATTGACCCACTGTTTCTAGCCATGGGCGCAGAACCAGAAATGCTTCCACTCATTCATAGCTACCTAGACATTTATCTACCTGGAAGTGTGCTCTTCACGACCAGTATGATTTGCGGCAGCATTATGCGCGCCAATGGCAGCGCCGCTATCCCCGGCATTATAATGACGGTGGGTTCTGTGATTAACTTAATAATTGACCCCTTTCTTATCTTCGGCTGGTTTGGCCTACCGGCCATGGAATTAGCCGGTGCTGCGACGGCAATGACACTGACAAGATTTTTAACTCTCGTAGTCACCCTCTGGTACGTTTATCACGGCTCAATGATTTTAACTAAAAGCGTTTTCAAAGGCTGGTTAGCCTCCACCAAAAGAATACTGCACATTGGTGTCCCAGCAATCGCAACCAACCTCATAGGTCCGTTTACGGCGGCCTACATTACTTTTCTGATTGCAGACTATGGCCAAGATGCGGTAGCTGGCTTTGGCGTTGCAGGCAGACTTGAAGCGTTAGCGGTCATGCTACTTTTTGCGTTATCTGGATCAATTGGTCCCTTCGTAGGACAAAATTGGGGCGCCAGAGAGTTTAGTCGCGTTCGGAGTGGCGTAAACGTAAGTTACATTTTCAGCTTGAGTTGGGGCTTCATTGTTGCCATACCTCTTTTCTTTTTTGGCGAAGACGTTGCTAGGCTTATCGATGCTAAACCTGAAGTGGTTAAGGTCGCAGGGCTTTATTTAGCGCTGGTGCCGTGGAGTTATGGCTTATGGGGAGTGCTTATGATGTCCAGCGCATCCTTTAATGCACTGGGCAAACCTCTTCCAAGCACTGCATTGTCCTTCGCCAGAATGATTGTCGTCTATGTGCCGCTAGCGACATTGCTCAACGACACAATGGGCTATGTTGGCATTTTCGCAGCCACTCTGGTAAGCAATGCACTGTTTGGTGTTGTTAGTTGGAAATGGTTTAGCATCAGATTGGATAGCATGACTAAAATGATGAAAGCGCAAACTCTAAGGGCGTAGGCTATAATTATGACTCTGAAATCCAGTCACTCGCACAGTCAAAACTGTCTACCTAGGTCGCCAATTCGTCCCCCCGCTGCATGTTTGCTCACTAAGCTACTCTAATTAGGATTTATGCAATGTATTCAAGGCGTTTGCTCACCATTTCAGTACTTATTGTCGCAACAATCGTCGCAGTTATCTTAGCGCCATGCGTTCTTGTCTCAGCGTTCCTTATGAGTTTTCTACCCAAATTCAAAACCACCCCCCAAGCAGTAGCATTTATTTACGGCTTTATTGGTTATGAATGGATTGGACTGAGCAAATTCGCGTGGGTTTGGGTACGATACCAAAATATAGACAAGCGTATTCAAAAAGACCGAGACGTTCAATTTTGGTGGGCGCGCTCACTATTTGAAATGGGCAAATGGTTATTCAACCTCAAAATTGAAGTAACTGGCGAAGATGCGATAGCGGGCAATTGCGCATTGGTCTTGTGCCGCCATACCAGCATGGCAGATACGGTTTTGCCACTGCTATTTTTTGGTCAAGCTCGCGCAGAGGGACTGCGCTACGTGCTGAAACAGGAACTACGTCTACTCCCATGCATAGATATCGGCGGCCACAGATTACCCAATGTTTTCGTTGATCGTTCTGGAAGCGATTCAGCCAAAGCAATTCAAGAGGTGACTGAATTGATGTGCCAAGCACCGATTGATCAGTCGGTACTGATTTACCCAGAGGGAACTCGTTTCACGCGGAAAAAGCATGAAGAATTAGCGGCCAAACACCCCCACCTAAAGAACCAAATTGAACGCTGGCCAGACCTTCTGCCACCCAGATTAGGCGGTGTAAGCGGTATGTTAGATTCAAATCCAGGCAAAGACTTAGTATTCCTCGCCCATGCAGGATTTGAGGGCTCTGCCGATATCCATGATTTACTCAGCGGTGGTTGGTTGAATCAGCACGTGCGAATTCATTTCTGGCGTATTCCATTTGCGCAACTGCCAAAACTAGACCAAACCGACTATCTATTTAGTCAATGGGATAGAATGCAAACTACTGTCGAGAAGCTGGAAAAAGAGGTAAGAAAAGCTAACTGAATCTGAGACCAATTTTACAGCGTCTTTTCACCCCTTTCCTTTCTTTTGCCTTTTCACGCTTCTTCAGCATCACAGAGATAAGGAAAAAATCAGAGCACGCCTGGTTGAGAGATTGTGGTGAATAGGCACAAACCTTAACTAACAACTCGTTAGAAAATTCATCTAGCCTATCAACAATTTCCTACTCCACGTCCAGCCAGTAGCCTCCCTGAGGATGATGCTTTACATGCCCAGCGGTAGGGCTGGCGAAATGAGTTCCAATGATCAAAATATCTTCATCCACATAGCGCTCAAGCAATGATTCTCGAGTGCTCTGACCCTGTTCTTGGTCGAAATCAGCAGACGAACACCAATGGGTTTTAGTCATTTGCACGGGGTGATGAATGCAGTCTCCGGTGATTAAAGCCTCACTATCACTTGCGCTGATATGCACGCTAACATGGCCGGGCGTATGACCTGGCGTTGATTGCAATTGCACCTCAGCGCAAAGCTTGTGATCCTCTTTGACCAGATCAACCAACCCAGCTTCCACTATAGGCCGTACCGAGTCAGCTAGCACTGGGCCGTACTTAGATTCGTCTTCATTGGCATCCCAATAGGCCCATTCTTTCGCTGCAATGAGGTAGCGGGCGTTGGGAAAGGTTGGGACCCATTTGTCGTCCACAAACATCGTATTCCAGCCCACATGATCTACATGCAGGTGTGTGCACAAAACCGTATCAATGCTTTCACGTGGATAGCCGGCATCAGCCAAATCTTGCAAAAAGTTGGTTTGCAAATGCGACCAGTTGGGAATGTTGCGTTCTTTATCATTACCTATACAGGTGTCCACTAAGATGCGACGGGGACCTGTATCTATGACGAGCGCATGTACACTCATAATCAAATTACCTTGCGCATCCATAAAATGAGGCTGCATCCACTCTAACGCCTGACACGCTTCCCGAGTGGCGTCAGGTAATATAAAACGCGAACCGCCGGTTGTTTCCATTTCAATAATACGTGTGATTTTCACACCACCTATTTGCCACTGATTCATAACCTTCCCCCCACCTATTTAGACCTGCAAATTTGCGACCAATTTAATCAAAACTTACTAATTGCAATTAGTAACCTGAAGTCCCAAGAGACTACTATTTTTGGTATCGTTCTTAAATTAGAAACTTGGTTAGAAAAATGAAGGCTCGCCTGGAGGGGCAATATGCAACTTATAAAAGATATCTCGACACTGACTCACATACCCGGGCTATTGAGGCTCAAAAAAGGTATGAAACCTCGCCCATTTGAGGTCATAGATAGCCCTGGCGGACGACTTGAAGCAAATGCCCTACGCTTCAAAGATCGCTCTGCGCTAATCTTTGAAGACCAGCACCTAACCTGGTCAGAACTTAATGCTGTGGCAAATCGCTATTCGTCAGCTATGAAAGCCGAAGGTTTGGGTCGCGGCGACAACGTCAGTGTAATGATGGAGAACAGAGTAGAGTTCCTCGCGTTACTGATGGGCTTAAACAAAATTGGTGTCACAGCAGGCCTCCTTAACACTAACTTGACTAGTAAATCACTGATTCATTGCATTACGGTGACTCACTCAAAAAAATGCATTTTTGGCGAAGAGGTAATGGATTCACTGCAGGACGTATATGCCGAATTACCACTAGAGCGGGGTCAAGATTTCTTATTTATTGCCGACTCAGGCGACAAATCTGCACCGCAGTGGAGCAAGGATTTGGGCTCAGCAGCGGAATCTGCCGATGCAGAAGATCCAGTAGAAACGTCTGCCTCTACTTTGGGCGATACAGCCTTCTATATTTACACCTCGGGCACCACAGGGCTGCCCAAAGCAGCGGTTATCTCCAATAGGCGCTACTTGATCAGCGGCGACATGGCTGGAACAGGCGGCCTCAAATGCAAAACCCATGATAGAATCTATCTTTGCTTACCGCTCTATCACGCCACTGGACTGTTATTGGGCGTGGGCGCTGCCCTTGCCACAGGCGCCAGTATGTTTGTACGGCGCAAATTCTCTGCCAGCAATTTTCTCAATGAGATACGTCAGCACAACTGCACTCACATGATCTATATTGGCGAACTATGCCGTTATTTAGTCAACTCGGAGCACAAGACCGACGACGCAAATACGCCACTACGCACCATCATGGGCAACGGTCTACGACCTGATATTTGGATGACTTTTAAAAAGCGCTACGGCATTTCACGAATTTGCGAATTTTACGGCGCGTCAGAAGGCAACGTCGCTTTCGCCAACCTTATGAACAAAGACCTAACTGTGGGCATGACTTCTGCTGAGGTGAGCTTGGTTCAATATGATGTCGATAACGACGAAATTGTCCGCGACAACCAGGGCTTCTGCATTCCCGTTATGCCAGGGGAGGCAGGTTTACTGCTGGGTAAAATAACCCCTGACACAGTTTTTGAAGGCTACACCGACAAGGCGGCAACCGAGGGTAAAGTGTTACGCAGCGCGCTGCAAAAAGATGACGCTTGGTTCAATACCGGCGACCTAATGCGCACGGTAGATGTCGGCTATGCACTTGGCTACGACCACTACCAGTTTGTTGACCGAGTAGGCGATACCTTCCGCTGGAAGGCTGAGAACGTTTCGACAAACGAAGTGGGCGAAATCATTAACGCCTTCCCCGAAGTTAAATTTTGCAACGTTTATGGCGTAGAGGTGCCCGGAGCCGACGGCCGTGCGGGCATGGTTTCAATCACCCTTAATGATGATGTAGCTGAACTCAATTTAGAGGCTTTTGCGCAATTCGTACAAGACGCTTTGCCCAGCTATGCCGTCCCGGTGTTCATACGCGTGGATTCTGAAATAGATGTCACCGGCACCTTCAAAATGCTCAAAGGTGAACTCAGACAGCAGGGCTTCAATATTGACAGCATAGAGGGCCCGGTCTTTGTCATGAAGAGTGGCGAAAAAGCCTATAGCGTTTTAGATGATGTCTACCTGCAAACCATCAATAAGACTGAAGCCGGCTTTTAAACGATACATGATGCGCTTCCCAGCGAATAAATTATCAGAGCTTTAGCAGCCTTAAAGCTATAACTCTACCTTTCAGTAATATTCAGAAATATGGTTAACGATGGATAAAGCAGTACTACTCGACCTTGGCGGCGTTGTCTTAGATATAGATTTTCACCGCGTCTTTGCTTCTTGGGCAAAAGACAGCGGAGTCGATAATTCTTTGTTCTACGATCAATGGACGCTAGACGACGCCTACAAGCAGCATGAAGTGGGCAAAATTTCTTTTAAGGAATACAGCGCTCATATGTCAAACACTTTGGGCGTAAGCATGGCCGACGCATGCTGGCAAAAGGGTTGGAACGCTTTGTGGGTAGGGGTCTATGAATCTGTCATTGAGCTTCTGCCACAACTGGCAAAGCACTACACACTCTGCGCATTCAGCAACACCAATGCTACCCATTCGGCCTCATTTAAGCATCTCTTTGGCACCGAGCTTAGCCACTTTGAAACGATATATTTATCTCAAGAAGTAGGGAGCCGTAAACCCGATACTCAGGCATTTTTAACCGTATGTAACCGAATGGGTTATGCGCCAAAGGACGTGGTGTTTTTGGACGACACTCTAGAAAACGTTACAGGAGCAAAAGATGCTGGACTAGAGGCCTACCACACGAGTGGTGAAGCAGCGGTAGCCAACCGCCTCAGCAAATTACTACGAAGCCAAGGGAGCCTTTCTTAACACTAGTCAATGTCTAGCTCTACAGCCGCAATCAAATCCAAAGCCTGCGCCCGAGAATAACCACAAAAAAGCACTTCAGCCCTAAATTGGCTGCAAAAGCGTGGACGCTCGGGCCTACCAAAAATTGCGCAGGCGAAATCGGCGGTGAGATGAATACATGCTATACCCGCAGGCTTTCCATTGGGCATCCCCGGCAAAGCGCCGGATATTGATGGGGCAATGCAACAAGCTCCACAACCAACTCTGCATTGCACCTACTGCACTCTCAAGAATAATGCGTATATAAGAGCCGGGCGGGACGCCGATCCGAACAGACAGACAACCGCAGACTAGACATTAAATTTATGCGCAATTGCCGCATAGTTTTCTAGCATAGGTAGCACCACATCTGGTTCGGCGGAAGGCAGTGCAAATATTATTCGATCAAAGCCCATCTCCAACAAAGACTCAACAGCCTCTGCATCGGGACCTACACCAAAAATACTGAACTGGGGCTCACCACTGCGGCCGGCTTCGTGCCAGGCATCGCGAGTACAAGCAATGCCTTCGGAATAATCAACCGGGCCATTGGCACCTTTACGTTTATCATTTTGATAAATCGGGAACCAACCATCACCGTACTCTGCAATACGCTTGTAGACATATTTGGAAGACGCACCCAACAGTACCGGCGGGCCACCGACTTGTACCGGCTTAGGGTATGCCCAAATTTTATCAAAGTCGACAAAATCACCGTGGTACTCGGCTTCCTCCTCGGTCCAAATCTCGCGCATCGCCAACATACGTTCGCGCAATATCTTCCATCTATGCGCAAACGGAGTGCCGTGATTTTCCATTTCTTCCGCATTCCAGCCCGCACCAATACCCAATACGACCCGGCCTTTTGACAAATAATCTAAACTGGCAACCTGCTTGGCCATCAAAATAGGATCGCGCTCTGTAATCAATGAAATGCCGGTCCCTAGTTTTAAGTTCTCAGTAACCGCCGCGGCCATAGAAAGCGCCACAAACGGGTCATAGGTATGCCAGTACTCTTGGGGCAATTCATCGCCACCGGGCCAAGGAGATTTTCGACTAACTGGAATATGGGTGTGTTCTGGCAGAAATAGCGACTCAAAACCATGTACTTCGGCTTCCCGTGCCAATACGTCTGGTGCAATTGCATAGTCTGTCGAAAACATCAGTAAGCCGAAATCGATCATGATAAATCCCCAATTTTTCTCAGTTTAAATAATTTGCATCGTCCGGCATATCTAGCCTGCCCCACACAAATCTTCGATCATGGCGAGAGTGACCGCCAAGAACTCATTACCCATCAATTGTAATCGTGACGCGTTCCAAAACTAAAGAGCTCGGAATGTGCCTTCCAGAGCTGCGATCGACAACAGCCTCTAAGGCCCCTTAAACTAAAACGAGAATCGTGGGAAATGCGTTCAAGCGAGATTTTTACAGCGCGTTTTCTAACCAGTCCATATGCAGGTCAATTTTCGCAATATAACGATCTGCAGCAGGGCCAGGAGTAGAGTTAAAACCTACGTTATAGGCTGACAGTGCACAATTATAGTCACCAGTGCAGCGATCTATTAAGTGGCGCAACACTTGAGCACCACAATATACATTTTGTTCAGGGTCTTTGAGGTTAGTCGAACCACAAAAACTGGCCCAGTAATCAGGTCTAACTTGCGTCGGCCCTACCGCGCCTACGTGAGAAACAACATATTTGCGGAACGAACTTTCAGTAAGGACTAAGCTAGCAATCAGTTCTGGGCTTAGCTTTTGCCTTTCTGCCGCTTCTAATATCCAAGCAGAAAACTCATTTGCTAGGCCTTGGTCAATACCAAAACCAAGACTCATGCGATGACCAAATAAACTAACTTGCGCCGGAAAGGGCGTTCGGCCCTGAGCAGGTTTAGCAATTACTATTGTCTTAATTGCTATACCGTCCTGCTGAGCGTTTAAGACACCAGATCCAGCATCAACAACACCTAGTAAGCAAATAACTAGGACAAGAGCCAACGAGGGGAATGAAAATTTTCGAGATACCGTTAGAGCGGACCATCGCTCTCCAACCCTTTGCCAAATATGATGGCTCAGAGAAAATGTTAGAGCGAGAAAAAAACCGGACAGAACTAGTAAGGTGACTATCAAATCGACGAATTTATCGAGAAATTTCATCATCTCTTACCCCCCCTTCTCTCAAATTATACCCCCCTTGGTCTGCGAATATTTTCTAAAGCAAGATAGAAAAATACCTTCGAAAGCACGACCAGCGACACCAACGGTAACGCGCTGACCACTGTATGTACACAAAAAATGGAAGAAAAATTGAGGCCACTCCCTACCAAAAACTTACAAAAAAACCGTTAGTCATTCAACTAAGGGCCTTTTTCTTTTCGATGATAAAAGACATTTCGAATCATCCAAGCTAGAAAATGGCTATAACTTCTAATCAAGCAGGCGCTATCCAGCGCGCAGGGTTTCAATAATCGCTCTGCGCTGAGCTTCATCAGAAACTGGGAACGACGTAGATGTGCGATCCACAAAGCTCCCATACCGCTCAAGCATAGCCGGTGCAATTTCCTGGGGTTCACCCATTACACCAAACTTATCCAACATATCGTCGCTGATGAGCGTACCCATTTCTTTCCAACGCCCCTGCTTAGACATAGTGTTTAGCTCGCCTTGCAACTCGCCGCAACCGATCGAATCTAAAACACCCCTATATGCAGGCGTAGAGCCATAAAATGCAATCCGCTCTTGAGTCGCTTTTTTACTTTTCGCAAATTCCTCTTCGTCCCTACCGGTAACAACAAAACAAGAATAAGACAATTCAAATCCGTCTCTAGACTTACCTGCTTTAGCTAAGCCACGCTTAATTGCGGGCATGGTCACTTCATTTATGTATGCCATTGTGCTGAACGGATGGATGATCATTCCATCGGCAACCTCACCTGCAACCTCTGTCATCTTTGGTCCCACGGCCGCCAAAACAACTTTAGGCGCACCGAAGTCTTTGTCTTCCGGCGTAAACGCCGGGGTCATCAACGTATGTTTATAGTATTCACCAACAAATTCTAACGGGTCACCGTTATACCAATTACCCCAAATGGCGCGCATAGCCAAGACCAATTCACGCATTTGCGCCGCTGGAGCGCCCCACTGCATGCTAAAACGCTTGGTAATGTGCGGTTTTATTTGCGAACCCAAGCCAAGAGTAAACCGCCCTTTTGAATAAGCGTTCAAGTCATGGCCAATATTCGCCAGGTTCATTGGGCTACGGGCAAAGGCCACTGCGATAGAGCTGGCTATTTCAAGCTTATCGCTATGCTCCGCTGCCAACAAAAGTGGGAAGAATGGATCGTGATTCATTTCTGCTGTACGCACACCGTCGTACCCAGCTACCTCCAGTTTTTTAACTGTCGCTGGGATCTCATTAAGGTGATGACCAATACCTGCATCGACTTTCATATTCTCTCTCCAATAATAAATTTCAATCAAACGGCTGGCTTACCCCGACCGCAAAAACGGGACTACGGTTACATTTTGTAATCTCGGTTATCTAATTCTTTTCAAGCCATTGATGCAACGCCATCTATTGAAGCTCAATGGTACAGCCTGCTTTGTCCAAACCCTATGTGAAACCATTTCAGCAGATTTACGGGGTGAATAAACACCTATTCCGACTGCATAGCAGCAGACGTCACGTGGTGATTAACATCCGCGCCTTCATGGCCAAAAATTCCGTCAATGGGTTGAGCCGAGTGCTGGAGATCCAATACTTGCAAAGCGCCGTCGTCCTGCGCAATAAAATGTGTAACCTCTACACCGGTTGCATCCAACGTTAAGCGATAAAGCAAGCTGTTGGGGTGCTGCACTGCAATTGTTTGCGCTTCATCTAAACCCAAAAAATGCTGCAAAATTGTTTTTGATACTACTCCGTGAGCAACAATCGCCAAGCTCCCTACTGGTTCAAATTCATCCAATAGCTGAGTAAAACGACACCCTAGATCTAACAAATTCTCGCCGCCGCCTGGGCGGTGATTATAAGGGTCGTCCTTTCTTGCGGACCAATTGTCTGGTTCGCTCGCTGCCACTTCTTCCAATGTTTTGCCCGACCATGAACCACAATCTCGCTCTAGCAAATGATCAGAAAAACGGACAGGCACGGCAAGGTGCTTATTTACAAGTGCAGCCGTTGCTCTAGTTCGGTTAGCTGATGACACCCACAACTCATCTACGCCACCCAAACTTTTCAGAAGGGCACCATGCGCATCGGCTTGAGCCTCGCCTAACGCGGTTAAGGGCGAATCCATTCGCCCCTGCATGCGACCGGCCAAATTCCACTCGGTTTGTCCATGACGCAAAACATACAAAACCCTAGGTGTCATTACTAACGCGCTCTCTTATTTTTATTATTAGTTTTTCGTCGACTTTTCGACAGTGTGCCTGCAAACAAATTCCTTATTTCTTTTCAGCGATCCCTGATAGAGGCGCGCAATGCGTTTCTATATCCGGTCGAATCGCCACAGCCCTCAGCACAGCAGCAACAGACGATGCGGGCTAAGCAAATTGAAACTTATCGCCAGTGAATGCCGAGAACGTACGATCCAAGTCCTCTTTCGAACCACCTAGTGGAGCAATAATGTGGGTATCAACACCACCATCTGCATCTTCTTGGATACGCGCGCGTATTTCGTCTTCATTACCAATAATTGCAATTTCATCAATCATCGCATCAGTCATGGCACTGGCGGTCATATCTCTATCTTTAGCCGCCCAACCTTTAGAGATAGTCTCGGCAGCTTCGTCATAGCCTGCCCATGATAGAAACTTGTTATACACGGGAGTAGCGTAATATGGGCCAAAGGCAGCACGAAACAGATTACGGCCATATTCTTTATCGTCGGTACACAGGACCATAGCGCGATTAACAATTTCAATATCCGCCGGGTCTTTACCCGCGGTTTTTGCACCAATGGCCACGTGCTCCATCATTTTAGGCAAAGCGCCTTTTGGCCAGAGGTTAAAAATAACGCCATCGCCTATTTCAGCGGCCATCTCGATCATCTTCGGGCGAAGTGCTGCCAAATAGACAGGTGGAGGATTTTCCATAGGCGCTTGGCGGTAACCTCGGCTAAACACGGTTTCACCGTCATAGTCGGTTTTAGCGCCGGAGAGCATGATCTTTACCAACTCAGCCGTTTCACGTACACGAGTCAATGGCTTTTCCAGGGGAATACCATTGAATTGACCCATGATAGTTTGGCTAGACGAGCCTAAACCCATGATGAAACGTCCAGGCAGCAGCTGCCCAATCACATTAGCTGAGGCTGCCAGTACTGAGGGCGAACGCGTGTAAACCGGCGTCACAGCTGTGCCTATGCGTATGCTGGTGGTTGCATGAGCAATACCTGCAACCTGCGTGAGGGTATCTGGAGCACCAGAATCACTGAACCAAGCATCGGAAATGCCATTGTCTTCCGCCCACTTAATACGCGCCACGGTATCCGCCACTCTTGGTCCAGCAGGCAAGGTCACAGCAATTCTTTTAGTCACCGACATAGGGTCCCCTTAATATATTATTGTTCAAATAAGTAGATTCGCATTTTGCCCTCCATGAGATCAAGCCGTATCCTTAGAAGCAGCAAAATAAATTTTATACAAGTAGGCGAGGAAAACATGAGTGACGTAGAACTCACCCCAGTACGGGACGCGCATAAATTTGATGCGGCAGCATTAGAGAGCTATCTAAATCAGCACGTAAAAGATTTCGCAGGACCGTTAAGCATCAAGCAGTTTGAGGGTGGGCAGTCTAATCCTACATTTCAACTCAACACCCCAACTCGGCGCTATGTTTTGCGCAAGCAACCGCCTGGGGAACTATTGCCCTCTGCACACCAAGTGGATCGCGAGTACAAGGTCATGGACGGTCTTTGGCAAACAGATGTGCCGGTGCCCAAGATGTATTGCCTATGCGAAGACACAAGTGTGATCGGCACCAAGTTTTATGTAATGGAAATGATTGAAGGCCGTTTGTTTAACGAAACCACCATGCCAACTGAGAGCAGTGCAACACGCAGAGCCATTTATCTAGATTTGGCACGCGTACTCGCGCTTTTGCATAAAGTTGACCCGATTGCGGTAGGCTTGGGAGAATTTGGCCGCCCCGGCAATTATTATGAACGCCAAATCGGACGTTGGAGTAAGCAATACGTTGCTTCGCAAACCGAAGACATTCCAGCTATGCACAGTCTCATGGAGTGGTTGCCAGAAAACATTCCTGCGAATGTGGGCTCGGTTATCGTTCACGGAGATTACCGCTTGGGGAATGTCCTCATTCACCCAACGGAGGCAAAAATTGTTGCGGTATTAGACTGGGAACTTTCAACGCTAGGTGACGGTTTGGCAGATTTAGGTTACCTGTGTCAGGACTATCATGGCGACGCCTACAACGACGAGGGCTTAGCCAGCGCGGACCTAGAAGGCCTTGGCATTCCTAGTGAGGAAGAATTTGTTGGCGAGTATTGCAGGCATGCCGGACTGGATGGCATCGACAACTGGAAGTTCTATTTAATCTACAACATGTTCAGATCAGCGGGCATTATTCAAGGCGTATATAAGCGAGGCCTTGACGGCAATGCTAGCTCTGAGAAAGCCTTGGAATATGTAGACGCGGCGAGGTTGCGGTCAGAAAGGGGTTGGGCGCTCGTCCAGAATAGCTAAAACAAGCCTTGCAAGTGCTCACCCAACACAACTGGGTGAGCGCCAGATGCACTCGTCCTCTTTAGCGTAGAAAGGCTAAGAGGGATAAAGGATTAAAGTATTTCCTCAGCAATAACCTGCAGAGCAGCTGGATCTTGGCAACCCAACAACATGCTAGAAACATGGCCATGATTGCCTGCAGTCTTCCAGCGCTTTAGACGTTCACGGATTCTCTCCGCAGGACCTACAAGCGCGCATGCGTCGATGAGTTCTTCAGGAACTGCAGCCATCGCCTCGTCTTTCTTACCTGCCAAATACAGATCTTGAATCTTCACAGCAGCATCTTCAAACCCTAAACGCTTGCAGTAGTCGTTATAAAAGTTCTTGTCGCGCGCGCCCATACCACCTATGTAAAGTGCCATCATCCCGCGGACCGGCATCATGCATTGGGCCAAATCATCGCCCATCGAAACGGTTACGAATGGGGCGATCTCAAATTGAGTCAAATTTTTATCGCCGGCTTTTTCGAAGCCTTTTTGAATTGGCCCTTCAAATACCGAATATTGCTCTGGGTCCATCCACACTGGAAAAAAACCATCGGCGACTTCTGCGGCCGCAGCCACACCATTGTTTGTGATTGTTGCGGCAAAGATCGGAATATCTTCTTCACAGTGCAGTATGCTTTTGAGAGGCTTACCTAACCCAGTAGCCCCTTGTCCTTTGTATGGCATTTGATACATATCACCCTCAAATTCCAAAGCACTTTCTCGAGCAAAAATATTCTTCATAATCTGAATATATTCACGTAAGCGAGTAACCGGCTTGCCGTAAGGTACCCCGTGCCACCCCTCAACCACCTGTGGTCCCGAAGCGCCAAGGCCTACAATAAATCGTCCGCCTGACAACTCCGCCAGACTCATAGCTGTCATTGCAGCCATTGCAGGCGAACGCGCTGGCATTTGCATAATAGCGGTGCCCACTTTAATGCGGTCAGTTTGCGCCAAAATCCATGCAGCAGGCGTGACAGCATCTGAGCCGTAGGCTTCTGCAGTCCAAATTGAGTCGTAACCCAAGTTTTCAGCATGCTTTATGGCATCCATGGAGATACTGAATTTGCGTCCGGAGTAGCCGGCAATGATTCCCAGTTTCATAACTTTCTCTTCCCTAATAGATTGTTCAGATTTTTCAATAAATTTTAAGCGCCACAAAGTAAGACATGCCATGTGAAAACCATGTCTAAGCGCTCAGTCCTTAATTAACAACGTCTACGGAACTTATGAAGCCACTAGGCCTCATGCTTACCGGCTAAATACTCCATGATATCCATAGATTCATACATCCAACTGACTGCGCCGTCACCAGACTCTATGCGCAAGCAAGGCACCATGCCTTTGCCGCCCCCCGCCAAAAGCTCACGAAACGCCTCTTGATCTCGATTAATATCCCGCAAAGACACTTCCATGTTGTTTTGTTGCAGAAAACTCCTGACCCTATGGCAAAAGCCGCAGGTATCAGATTTAAAAAGTTGATATTGCTCAACTGCGTCCATTTCTTTGTATCCTAGTGACAAACTTAGAGTAGATAAGCATATTACAGTTAATACGCATATGTTTTCACTTAACGAAGTTCCGATAAAGCCTTTAGAACAAGCAGGTCAATCTAGTAACATACGCCCTGACGACCCAATGTCTACTGACCTTTCTTCGGGGTAATACAAAATTAGGGATTTGATATGGCTAAAAAGCGCAGCACTGACAGAGTTGAGACCACACGCAATGCGATCTTTGCGGTCATCATTGCCATTGGCGTGGCGTTGGTTGGCCTTGGTATTTATCTCTCTTCCGGATTGTCACAAAACGCCATTCCAACAGAAGGCGAAGATTACTTATTAGTCGAAAACGCCGACAGGATTCGCAAAGGCGACCCTATCAAAGTTTATGAATTCTTTTCCTATGGCTGTGTCTATTGCCGCAACTTCGACCCTGAGTTAGAAGAGTGGCTAGACACAACTGGCGAAGATCTTGCTTTCTCACGCAAACCTGCTGCTTTCTCGATTGCGTGGACGCTTCTCGGACAGGCTTATCTGGCTCTGGAGCAAGCTGACGCATTAGAAGGCAACCATGCTAGGCTCTTCAGTGCTGTGCATGATTTTGGCAAAACCTTTCGCAGCGGCCAAGAAATAGCGGACTACTTAGACAGCGAAGAATTAACCGCTGCAGAGTTTATGCGCGCATTTAACAGCCCAAAAGTCCGCCGTAAGCTAACTCAAGCAGAAACCGAAAGCCGACGTTACAATGTGCAATCAGTGCCCACTATGGTCGTTGCAGGCAAGTACACCGTAGACATGGGCAACGGCATGCAACGCGCACTAAAAGTCGTAGATTATCTAATCACCCGAGAGCGGAGTGAGCGCGCAAGCGGCAAAGTAACTACCCAATAGGACGCAACTACCCGCACCTGCCCATTAAAAGCAAAGAAACGCGATCCCTAGCGACTAACGCTCGGTGCGCTCGTTACAGATAACCCCAGCGCTGGCTCTAAGCCAGCGTGTATGGTTGCATTGAAACTTCTATTTTACCCAAATACGCTTTGTTAAAAGTTCGTCGAAGCGCTGATGCCAAATTGTCTTGGCGCGCCCAGTTGTGTAAATCCGCGAGCGGTATAACCGTCTCGAGGATCATTACCGAAGAAAAAGCCGCGCACAAAGTAATCTTTACCCGCCAGGTTACGACCCCATAGACTTAAGTCCCAGCGCTGAGTTGAATAAGCTATGGATGCGTTAAGCAACTCGTAGCTAGTTGACCGCTCGGTATGACTATCTGAGAAGTAATAGTCGTCCTTGCCTTCAAGATTCACGTTCAAAGACCAGCCTTGAGCGAGTTGATAATCACCGCTGAGATAAAATTGATAGCTCGGAGCTTGTGCCTGATCTCTACCGTCAAGATTTTGACCACTGCCGTCGATGTAATCATCGAACTGTGTTTTTAACAGACCTAAACTTGCAGAGAGTTGCAAACGATCGGTTGTTTGAAAGGACACTTCGAGCTCCAAACCTTGGTTGACGCCCTCAGCCGCATTACCCACGTAATCAATAAATTCAGATGATCCGTTGACTCTGACACGGGTAATAGAAGTCGCCGTTTGTACCTCGCGTCGCTGCATATGAAAAACAGCTGTGCGAAGGGACAACCGATCTTCCATCATTGAGCCCTTATACCCCAACTCCAGATTCCACAGAGTTTCCGGATCAAACAAGCGCAAGTCTGCATCTAAACTGCCAGCAGTATTAAATCCACCGGACTTGTAACCCCGAGTCAAGCTGGCATAAAACAAGTTCTCATCAACCAAGGCTTTCTCCAACAAAATGCGCCCACCAAGCAAGTTATCATCTGGGGCAAAGCTGACACTTTCGCTGTCAGAATAATTAGAGCTATGCTCCTCAGCACGCAGTCCCACGCTCAAGCGCAAACCCTTTGCCAAATCACTGCTAACTTCGCCATAAAAAGCAACACGATCAACATCAAAGTTGCTGGAAAAATTATTCTCTAAGTATGTGTACTGACGAATTAAATCAACCTTACGATCAAGTACATAGAAACCAACCACCCAGTCTACTTTGCCCTCAGCTAAACCTGCACCTGCGCGCGAGAGCATGCGCAGATCCAAAGTTACTGTATCTATATCCCGACTATACAAATCAGTGGCGCTATAGCCAATCGCATCAAACCCGGCGAAAGTCCAATCTTCGTCGTAGCCATAATCGATATCACTTGTCACATATGCAACTGAGGCGTCTAGGGCAACTTTTTCGTTAAGATTGAGACCGAAGTTTATGCCAACGTATTGGCTTTCTTGAGTGTCAGAACCAGGTTCGTCGGAGCGCGTATTGCGATCATTGTCTAACGAAAAAGCGTCGTAGCCATTATCAATATCTATTAAACCGAACACTACTTGCCAATCACCCTGCTCAAGATCACCAGCAACTTTTGCTCGTATAGTGGTCTCATCATGATTGTCAGTGTTTTCTCTACCCAAGCGGACATTGTCGATAAAGCCATCGTCTTTGTATTGATGAGCGCTCACGCGAAAACCAACACGGTCATTAATTGGACCAGACAAAACGCCTCCTAAGTCTATCGCAGAGTAGTTACCTAGACCTAAATCAACTGACCCTGAAAGCTCATCATCCACACTTGGCGTAACAACATTGATCAATCCTGCAAGTGCATTAGCACCAAATACTGTACCTTGCGGCCCACGAAAAACTTCTACTTGAGAAACGTCAGAAAGCGTTGCCGCAGTGCCTATACCACTAAGATCAACCCCATCTACCAGTAAGCCTACCGAGGCGTTCAGAGGTTCGGCGAACTGACCGCGCTCACCAATACCGCGAACTTGAAAGAAACGAGCACGAGAGCCGCCACTGGAAAAATTAACATTTGGAGCGCGACCCAAAATTTCTTCAAGATGATTAACCGAATCACCATTTTGCTCGGGCAATAAGACGGATACACTTGCTGCTAGCTCGGACACAGAAGTCTCGCGAAACTCGCCAGTAACAATGACTTCTTCGATGACATCTTTCACATCATCTGCAAAAACGGAACTGGATAAAAAACAGGCAGCAAAACTTAACACGCTCAATTGCAATAACTTGGCAACACGAGACGACTTTGCCGCAAACGAGAGCAAGAAAAAAAAAGGACACACTTTATTGGACATTAACTACTCCTTAGACTGAATGCCTAAGGTCTGGGATTGTTATTCAACCTAGGGAGGCAGTTGGCATAACGCCAATACTTCCAGAGCAGTAATAACTCCTATTCCTACGCCGGAATTAACCGGATCAGGTTCAAAGGGTTCACTGTCTTATTGCTTCTTTATATTCGTATGATTAGTGCGAATACGCATCAACAACAAGGAGAATCTCAGGCTTAACGCCCCCCCTTAGGCAGAGTCATGATACGACCATCTCAGGCAAAGAGTCCAGCCGAAAGTTAGTAGCGCCTGGTGCAGCAGCAAATTGACGCGCTCTGATCATCGCTATAACGGATTAAAAGAGTTATCTAGGTTTATCTCAAATACAAAGGTTTTTCGCTTCACCATCTCTCTCCTTCAGGGCAATATGGAGACCATTGTTATCCACTAAGTCACAAGACGGTTATAGGACAGCAACTTGGTCAAGAAAACGCCTACTTCCGACAAAACCAAAGGCTCGAGTCATCGGAAAAATAGCAAGTCATCAAAAAAGGCAGACTCCTGGCTAAAACGCCTGAGCAATTGGGCTTTGCGCGCCTTACTGAAACTGACTCTTTGGACGACCTTATTCGCCACCCTGGCGGGCCTTGGTTTTGGCTACTACCTAGATAGAACCATCACTAAAACTTTTGAGGGCAGACGCTGGTCTGTGCCTGCTCAGGTTTTTGCACAACCGCTCGAGATTTATGCAGGTCAGCGCATCAAAAAGACGCAACTTGTAGAAGAGCTTCAACGACTGGGTTATCACTCCGACACCAACCTCGCCGCGCCCGGCAGTTACAGCAGCAGCGGGGCTATTCTGTCCACCTATCTGCGCAACTTCGACTTTATGGAAGGCAGCAGAGCTTCTCAACGAGTGAAAATTACTTTTCAGAATTCTATCATTAACCGAGTTCAGGCTGAGGACAACTCAGAGATACCGCTGATTCGCCTCGATCCAGCCACCATTGGTAGCTTTTTTCCTTCACATGGCGAGGACCGACTGATTTTGACACCAGAGCAAGTGCCTCCGTTGCTGGCAAAAGGTTTGAAAGCCATAGAGGATCGAAATTTTGATAAACACAGAGGCTTCAGCATTAACGGTATTTTACGCGCGGCTTGGGTAAACATCCGCAGTGGTAATCGCTCACAAGGCGGCAGCACCCTCACCCAACAATTAGTTAAGAGTTACTTCCTAACTAACGAGCGCACCTACGAACGCAAACTCCGCGAAGTAGCCATGGCTATTATTTTGGAGCTGAGATTTTCTAAGGAAGACATACTCACCGCTTACATCAATGAAATTTTCCTAGGACAAAATGGCGCGCGCGCGATTCACGGCTTTGGTCTGGGTTCACAATTTTACTTCAACAAACCCATTAACGAGCTAGCGGTGCATGAAATTGCCACAATGATCAGCATCATTCGCGGCCCCTCTTACTATAATCCATTCAGGCACCCCGAGCGCGCGCTGGCAAGACGCAATCGTATTCTCGACACTTTTTTGGCCGGCGGCTTAATCTCTAACCCCAGACACCAAGACGCCATTGGCTCAGCTCTTAGCGTG
This sequence comes from uncultured Gammaproteobacteria bacterium, assembly GCA_913043815.1. Classification (GTDB taxonomy): domain Bacteria; phylum Pseudomonadota; class Gammaproteobacteria; order Pseudomonadales; family Azotimanducaceae; genus UBA4421. The sequence continues at coordinate 40,731 of CAJWNY010000002.1, read as the reverse complement.
ATTTCTAGCCCCAACAGCGCTGGCGCTTACTACCCGGCGTTTATGGACATAGTGAGGGCTGAACTCAGTGAACGTTATTCCGCCTCGGACCTGCGCTCCCAAGGGCTACGAATATTTACTACCCTAAAGCCAAGGGAGCAAGAAAACGCTCAAAAGGCGGTTAGCTCAACACTTCAAATGATCGAGAAAGAACGGAAATTGGACAAAGGCAGTCTACAAGCCGCCAGTGTGATTACCGACACTCAAACCGGAGAAATTTTGGCACTAATTGGCGGACGTAAAGGCCGCGTGGATGGCTTCAACCGAGCATTAAACGCGAGCAGGTCGGTTGGCTCTGTAATTAAACCCGTTATTGTTCTCACCGCATTAGAATCGGGCTTGGAATGGTCGACGCTGGTAAACGACACACCGATTACCATGACATCAGATTCTGGCAAACGTTGGACACCTAGAAACTACGACGGCAAAACTCGTGGCGAACTGCCTATTATTCGAGCGTTAGCTATGTCGCTAAATCTGGCCATGGTCGATTTGGGCAACACAATCAGCCTTGGCGAGGTACAACGGCGCTTTACCGACCTCACCGGATACGCGCCAAAGAATCGCTACCCATCATTTTTCTTAGGCGCGGAGCCTATGTCGCCACTGCAACTCACAGAACTATATGGCAATTTTGCCAGCGGCGGATTTCATACCACCCCAAAAGCCGTTATCGCAGTCCTTAACGAACAGGGGCAACCCCTATCACACCACCCCTTTGACTTAACTCAAAGCATCCGCCCGAAAACTGTAGCAAGCCTCAACAGAGGACTAGAAATTGTGATGAGCCACGGTACTGGCCGCTCATCGCCCTTCGCCAAACAGGGTGTAGCCGGCAAAACCGGCACCTCTAACGACAACCGAGACAGCTGGTACGCTGGGTTCGACAACAGCAAGTTATCGGTAGTTTGGGTAGGACGAGACGATAATAAATCTACCAGCCTCACCGGCACATCGGGAGCGCTACGCATTTGGAATAACATGCAGATCTCCGGAGGTGTTGACCCCATTATCCATAGTCCAGACGAAAACCTTGTAGAAATCGAATTTGCCACGGGCATGCGTGCTGCAAAAAGTTGTGCTGATGTAGTTGTTATCCCCATTCGTCGCACTGATACTTTAACGGTTAAACTCGGTTGTGGTGTCCGTAAATCCTTTGGTCAGCGACTGCGTTCAATCTTTAATAATTAACTCCTATAACTGCGTGGGCTTTTATGAACATAAAACTTTGTATTTCTCTGGTCTGCATTATTTTGATCGGCGGGTGCGCTGGCAACCAAGGCCCCAAAGCCACAGACAGCCGCGCCAGCTCAGGAAAAAAGTTTAAAAGCAACGGCAAAACGCAGCCATCTGCCCAAACTAAGCCTGCGAAAATTAGGTCAACGCCGCCAAAGAACTCAGCGGCTAAAATACTTTTAGCCCAAGCAGATACGGCGTTAACTCAACAGGCGCCGGTTCAGGCGATTGCGTTACTTGAACGGGCAATACGCATAGATCCAAGAGAGGCTTTGTTGTGGATACGCCTAAGCCAAGCACATTTGGCACAAGGACACGCCACCGCGGCATCTCAACATGCGCGCAAGGCCATTGCGCTAGCTGGCAGTGATGCTGTCAGAACAGCACAAGCTTGGCTACAAATGGCAGATGTAATGGAAGCTCAAGGTGAGCGACAGCAGGCAGCGTCACTCCGCAGAAGATACTTACGCTTTGCGGGTTAGAGAGTAAACAGCTACTTACCGAGTAGTGACTTCTAAAATCACTCTAAATATGTTTTTTGAAATAGTTAACGGCCAGAGGCTAATATGAATACCAAATTGAACAACTTGTCTGAGAGCAGTTCAAAGCGTCAATCCATCAGCAGCCATCATCTGCGCCTTATACTAGCAGCCACAGCACTAACATTAGGGCTAGGCGGTTGCGCCACTAACCCTGTCACCGGCAAAAGTGAAATCAGCATCATTTCTGAAGCCTGGGAGATAAAAACAGGCAAACAACAATATGCGCCAGCGCGCCAATCACAGGGCGGCGACTATCTCGCTGACAAAGGGGTACAAGCCTATATTAATGAAGTGGGGCAAAAAGTCGCGGCGGTCAGTGATCGCAAGCTGCCTTACGAATTTTCGGTTATTAACAACGGCGTACCAAATGCATGGGCATTGCCGGGTGGTAAAATTTCCATCAATAGAGGCCTACTAACAGAATTAGGTAGCGAGGCAGAACTAGCAGCAGTGCTGGGGCATGAGGTAGTGCATTCGGCCGCCAGACATGGCGCCAAAGGAGTCGAACGCGGCACCATACTACAAGCCACTGCGGCTGTTGCTGGCATCGCTACAGCCAATACGGATTACGGGAAATATATCGCGTTAGGAGCTGGGTTAGGTTCCCAGCTAATCAACTCTAGGTATGGTCGCAGTGCTGAAAGCGAATCGGATCGCTACGGCATGAATTATATGAGTAGAGCGGGTTATGACCCCCAAGGGGCCGTAGATTTACAACAGACCTTTGTTGATCTTTCCGAGCAAAAAGACTCTAACTTTTTCGAAGGTCTATTTGCCAGCCACCCTCCCTCAAAGCAACGCTTGGAAGCAAATAAGACTTATGCGCAAACCCTACCAAAGGGTGGAATAACAGGCAAAGCTCGCTACCAACAAGTCATGAAGCGACTCAACGAGACCAAACCGGCCTACGAAGATTACGAAAAAGCTAGGCAAATGGCCAAAGAAAACCGCCCCAAAGAAGCAAGGAAGCTCGTTAATAAGGCGATCAAAGTGGAACCCAATGAAGGCCACTTTCACTCATTTTTAGGCGATCTTGAGCTAGACGCCAAGCGCTACACCTCAGCACAAAATGCCTACTCAGAAGCCATCGATTTAAACCCAGGCTTTTTTTACTCATATCTACAGAGCGGCATTACCAGTGAAAAACAAGGCGCATTGAGCCAAGCAAAATCCCGACTAAATCGCAGTATAGAACTACTGCCAACCGCACAAGCCTACAACGCACTGGGCAATATCGCAGAACGCCAAGGCGATACTGACCAAGCAAGAGAATATTTTGCAGCGGCGTCACAGGACCCCAGCGAGTCAGGCCAAGCTGCGCTAAATTCGTTGATTAAGATAGATGTTGCACGCGATCCAGGCGCTTACATTAGTATTCGCTATGGCAGAAATGAGTTCGCCGCCATACAAGTTGAAACTGCCAACCGGGCACCTCGGGCATTCAACAATGTGGTTCTATCGATTAACTATATTGACCAAAGAGGCCGTGCCAGAATCAGCCAACGCCAAATAGAATTACTTGGCGCAAGTGAAGCTAAATTAATCAATACAGGACTGATCAGCCCTCAGGGCGAGATTCAAATTTCGGTAGTCAGCGCTATATTTAATGGAGGCTGATCCCATTGAATCACTGACCACCTACCAATGGAAAGAAAAGCAGACCATCTTGGGACGGCGCAACAAGAGCTAACCTGCCTGGTGTTGATAACCCACTCGCCAAAAATATTTTTGGATGATAAAGCCTAAATCAAAAACGGTTTCTTCGACATTTATGCATGTGCGATAACCTCGTCAAGAATAAGGGCGCCATCAACAAAGCAGCTAAATCGTCATCGGGCTGCCAAATATAAAAAGGGTGTAGCTCTGGTCTAGGCAACCTTAATCGTCCTAGGAGCTATGAGACCCAAGGCCTTTTGACTCATAGTTGCCAAATGAGTCAAAAGATAGAAAACGCTGGCAGATTTTCTCGCTGCCAGCACTTTAGACTCGCTCGATCAGTTTACCACACTGTCATAAAGTGCCTGGCGATCTCTTTCAAAACGCTTGCCAGCCATATAAAACATAGGGATAGCGAGCATTGAAATGGCAGTGAAGGTAATCAAGGTAATGGTATAAGGCTCTGGGTGACCTTGAGAAATCATCCAGTCAATGAAGTAACCGCCGCCGGTTACACCCAAACCTAAACCGACAAAGTTCAACGAAAGAATGTAGAAAGCCACAACGGTGCCACGAATTTGCGGCGGCACCAGCTCCTGGACAGTGGAGAATGTAGGTCCGTAAAAGCAGCCCAATTGAAAATAGCCAGCAAAGATACCGACCATAAAGAATATGGAGGTTGGATCTGCAACGCGATAAGCCAAACCAATTGGTGTCAACACCAACATAATCCAGAACAAGAACATAGGTCTGCCCATGCCAGTTCTTCGCAGAAACATGTCACCACCGATGCCACCAAATAAATTGCCTAATATGCCGCCAGTAAACGCCAACCAACCGCTGAGTTCCGCAATTTCAGTGCGGTCAAAGCCGCGCTCTTGAACAAACCACAATTGCTCAAATACAGCTGCACCAAGAATAAAATGGAAAGCTACTCCGCCGGCAACCGTCATGGCCAGTGCCGGAGAGCGCACTAGTGCATCCTTCAACGTAGCCAAAATCTCTTTGACGCTGAGTTTTTCTACTGGCGATGAGGCTTCCAGTTCATGGCGTCGCGGTGTTTCTTTCATAAAGAACATGACAATAGCCAACAATAGTCCAATGCCACCCAGCGCATAAAAACAGCCGCGCCAGCCAAGGATTGGCTCTAGATAGGCCACAACAAAGAGGCTAGTTGCCACGCCGATCGGCACGCCCATATAGTAAACACCACTAGCAAAGCCCAGACGCGAAGACGGAAAGCGGTCTGCTAATAGGGACATGGAGGTAGGTGTCATAATGGATTCACCAACACCAATAAATAGCCGTGGAATAGCCAAACTAACAAAGCCTTTAGCCATACCGGAGATCGCGGTTAAGGCGCTCCAGAGAGCCAAGCCAACGGCAATCAGGCGGGTACGGTTTACACGGTCAGCCAAAACCCCCATGGCCAAACCTGCGACTGAGTAAAAGACAATGAAGATCATGCCAGTAAGCCAACCAAACTGAGTATTAGTTAAGCCCAAGTCTGGGACAATCCAGTTAGCAAAACTTGCCAACAACTGACGGTCAACAAAGTTCATCACGTTGAGCAACGTGAGGAACATTAAAAACCCATAATCGCGTGCGGATGCACCCTCATTCTCTTCAGTCACTTCCATCCCCCGAGATGATTTGAGAATAGAGACTAAATTACTTGACCATTTCTATCCAGCAGAATACCGAACACTTTAAGGAAGGAAAATTAGAGCAATTTCTCGTAGGTTATTAGATAATTGCAAAAGCGTTAAAGCAGAGATTCTAATGCCCCTTCTTCCAACGACTGCAAAGATTCAGCATAGGACTTTCGAATGAAACTTACCGATTGCCACAACTTTCAAGACTTTAGAAAACTGGCTGAACGCAAACTGCCCAGTCCAATCTTCAACTACATAGACGGCGCAGCTGAGGACGAAACTACGTACATTAGAAATACTCAGAGCTTCGAGACATGCGACCTAGTTCCTAACATTTTGCGTGGAGTGGCAGACATAGATACCAGCGTGAAAGTAATGGGGCAAAATCTGGACATACCCATATATTGTTCGCCTACGGCGTTGCAAAGGCTATTTCATCACGAAGGAGAGAATGCAGTCGCAGCCGCTGCAGATAAAAATGGCACATTATTTGGCGTTTCCTCTCTCGGAACCGTTAGCTTGCAAGAAATTCGAAAGCAATACCACGGACCGCAGTGCTATCAATTTTATTTCCACAAAGACCGCGGTCTCAATAAAGCTATGCTCGAGAACGCGAAAGAAGTTGGCGTCGAAATCATGATGCTGACAGTAGATACGATAACGGGAGGTAACAGGGAGCGTGATCTGCGCACCGGTTTCTCGATTCCATTCAAACTCAGTCTCAAAGGCATGTACCAGTTCGGTATCAAACCTGCTTGGGCAATAAACTATCTGACGCACAAGAAATTTTCTTTTCCTCAACTAGACGATTTTGTAGACATGTCCGACGCTGTTATGTCTGTCGGAAGCTACTTCACGGAAATGCTAGATCCTGATATGAATTGGGATGACGTTGCAGAGATGGTGGATTTTTGGGACGGGGAATTTTGTCTTAAAGGTGTGATGAGTGTAGAGGATGCTAAAAAAGCTGTGGATATCGGGTGTACAGGGATCGTGATCTCCAACCATGGCGGAAGGCAGTTAGACGGAAGTCGTTCCCCCTTTGATCAACTCGGAGAGATCGTTGACGCTGTTGGCGATCAAATCGATGTTATTATGGATAGCGGTATTCAGCGTGGTACGCACGTAATAAAAGCCCTTTCCATGGGTGCCAAAGCAGTGGGCGGAGGAAGATTCTACCTCTACGCACTGGCCGCTGCCGGCCAAGCCGGTGTAGAGCGCGCTCTCGATATCATGCGATCAGAAATAGAACGAGACATGCGACTCATGGGAGCCAAAAGCATCGCAGACCTCAGCCGAAAAAACCTGCGTTTTCGATAGGTTATTGATTTTTGTTGGCACCAATGGAGCAAAAACATGCCAGTTAGCAAAGTCATCCCGTGGGCGGGCAATCTAACTAGCTAAATTGGGAGTAGCCTATTAATCTAACGAAATACCTGACGCAAAGCTGAAAACTACAAAAGCAATTAAAGCGACTTGGAAAAAAATGAGAAAACATCATGAGTGTTGAAAATCGTCTCAAAGAATTGGGCTTAATCTTGCCCCAACCCATGGACACAAGACACCTACCCTTTGACCTGGTAAGAATTGACGGCACGCATTTATACCTGTCGGGGCACGTGCCCACCGACATAAACGGCAAAATGAGCGAAGCGCTTGGTAAAGTAGGCGCAGAAATAGACCCCGAACAAGCTAACCAAATTGCCCGCCAAGTAGGCCTGGGACTCATCGCCAGCATTAAGGCGAGTATTGGTAATCTAGATCGTGTTATCAGTTGGCTGCGGGTTTTTGGAATGGTCAATACCGCTCCTGGCTTTAATCAACTGCCAGGGGTTATTAATGGCTGCTCTAATCTTATCTTGGAGGTCTTTGGACCAGAGATTGGCGCCCACAGCCGCTCTGCTGTAGGCATGGCCGAACTACCATTTAATGTACCTGTCGAAATAGAAGCAGAGGTCAGAATTAAATTATGAATTATCAAATCGTCAATGCACGCATTGTTAATGAAGGCACTATTACCGAAGGTAATGTGGTTATAGAAGGCGAGCGCATAAAGGGCATTAACGTTCCCGCGCCAGAGAATTGCGAAACCATAGACGCCAAAGGCGCATACTTGTTACCAGGTATGATCGACGACCAAGTGCATTTTCGCGAGCCCGGCTTAGAGCACAAAGGCACCATAGCGACAGAGTCAGCCGCTGCGGTTGCGGGTGGCATTACCAGCTATATGGAAATGCCTAACTGTGACCCGCTGACTATTTCTCAAGCGGCGCTGATAGACAAACGCGACAGAGCCTCTAAATGCTCGGCATCGAACTATGGCTTCTATCTGGGCGCCACAAACGACAACTTAGAAGCTGTGAAGAGCGTGGACACCAGCCTGACCTGTGGCGTAAAGATTTTTATGGGCGCAAGCACCGGCAATATGTTGGTGGACAATACCGCCACGCTCGAGGGTATTTTTGCAGCCACCTCGTTATTGGTTGCCACCCACTGTGAGAGCACGCCTATGATTTTGGAAGCCGAGGCCGCAGCCACGGCTAAATGGGGCGAAGACATCCCCTTTTCTGAGCACCCAAATATCCGTTCTGTAGAAGCTTGTTACGCGTCCAGTTCCCTCGCCGTAGGATTAGCAAGAAAGCACGGTACAAAGCTACATGTACTGCACTTAACTACCGCCAAAGAACTAGAACTATTTGACAAGGGCCCAATTGAAAGTAAGCGTATTACCGCAGAAGCTTGTGTGCATCACCTATTCTTTAACTCGGATGACTACGCTGAAAAAGGCGCGCTGATCAAATGTAACCCTGCAATTAAAACACCAAAGGACCAAGCCGCATTGCTTAAAGCGGTTGCTGAAGATCGTATTGATGTTATTGCAACGGACCACGCTCCACATACTTGGGAAGAAAAAGGTCGTAAGTATTCAACAGCGCCTGCGGGACTGCCATTAGTACAGCACGCTGTTATTTCTCTTTTGGATAGAGTCACTGACGGCACTTTTAGCATCGAACAAATAGTGCATAAAACAGCTCATGCGCCAGCCATTTTGTACCAGGTTGCAGAGCGAGGGTTTATCCGCGAAGGCTACTTCGCAGACTTGATATTGGTCTCGCCAGACAGCGAGCATGTAGAAATACCTATTTTAAGCAAGTGCGGCTGGAGCCCATTTGAAGGGCATAAATTCAGCCACCGCATTGATAAAACTTGGGTGAACGGTCACCTTCGTTATTCCGATGACTGCGTGCAACCCGGACCTTTTGGTCAAGCGCTGACTTATCAACGATAAGACCAGCTGGAAGAGTAGCCAGAAGGGCACGGATTCTCAGCAAAAGCGAGTCCTGTAGTGTTGCCGTAAAATATTGATCAAAGTAGATAGGCAATAGAAGCGCTGCACTTTAGAAGCAAGGAAACTAAAAACCATATGCGCTTTCCGTGTAATGAGAAAATGTAGAGGTAAGCGGACAAATGAAAAAGTTTTTAATTAGCTTAAGCGTCTTGGTCGTGGTGCTGGTCGTCCTTGGCTTTTTTTACCGCGGCCCCTTAATGATGGCGGTGGGATTTTATTACATAGCGCCCGGGCACAATTTTTCCGAACTAGAGCCCGCAACTGCACCGGACTACACGGACAGTGCAAATTGGGCCGCATTACCCACTCGCGAAGACTCCGCCGATGTCATACCCACTGGAATGTCTTTAGATGAAAATTCTAGGGTAAAGGTAGACGTTTTCTTTGTGCATCCAACAACTTACATCTCTCCTAGCAATTGGAACCAACCGCTGGACAATGAACGTGCAAATGAAATCACCGATTCATGGGTTATGCGCGATCAGGCCAGCGTCTTCAATGGCTGCTGCGCGGTTTATGCTCCGCGCTATCGTCAAGCCACCTTGTATAGCTTTGTGGACACAAGCGAAGTTAAAAATGGCGAGCAGGCATTAGAGTTGGCTTATAGCGATGTTCGAACTGCATTCAGGTACTTTATTGAAAACAACAATGAAGGGCGGCCCTTTATTTTAGCCGCGCACAGCCAAGGCTCATTTCACTCGGACAGGCTTATTAAAGAGGAAATTGTCGGCACTGAACTGGCCCAACGAATGGTTGCAGCCTACCCTATAGGGTTCTCAATAGACGGCAGCAATGGTTTAGATATATGCAGCCAGCCAGAGCAAATCCGCTGCCAGGTTTCGTGGAACACCAATACCAAAAACGCAGAAGTGATTTTAGGTAAGCTGGGCTCCATTTGTGTAAACCCGCTAACCTGGCAAACTGCTGAAGATCGGGCGACATTCGAAAAAAACCTCGGAGGTGTAGTATTTACGGCTGGTGGCGAAATTGAACCCGGCGTTACCGACGCAAAATGTAGTAACGGCCAATTGATTATCTCGGAGGTAAAATCAGACAAATATACGCTGATGGCATTTGGACCAGGAAATTACCACGTATACGACTACAGCTTGTTCCACATGAACCTACGTGAAAATTTAGATAAACGAGTAGCCGCATACATGAGACAGTAAGCTACTCCTAATCAGCTAATAGCCAACCAAGAATATCCCAATAACAAACTGCACGATTCTCAGATCTTTTGCCAAATTACTGATAAGAAACTGAGGGTTCAAATGGGTCTGAAAAACGCAGTCATTTTTGCAGCAGAAGTCATCTATTTACTCTCCTCGCCGAAAAACCTGCTCGCCGCTAACCCAAGTCTCCAGCACTTGTATTGCGCCTAACTGTTCTGGAGCAACAGCAAGCGGGTTTTTGTCTAACACCAAAAAGTCGGCGAACTTGCCAACCTCTAAACTGCCTACCTCATGATCTGAGTGACACTGCCAAGCGGCATCGATAGTCACAGCTCGGAGAGCAGCAGCTGCAGGCACACGCTCTTCTGGCGACAACAGTTGATCTGATCGCCACATGGTCCTAGTCACAGCATTTTCCATGCAACGCAACGGATTCATTTCTGTTACGGGGTCATCCGAATGGATAGTCCAACGGATACCCAAATCCTCACAAGTGCCGGTACGGTCTAGTTTTGCTGCTTTCTCTGGGCCAAATATATCTTCCACAAATGCTTTACCCCAATAATGAACATGCCCAATTAGGAAGCTAGGAGACAATCCTAGATCGGCCATTTTTTCGATTTGGTCATCATGCAATATGCTGCAATGTTCAATACGGCAACGCTGCGCAGCTGGGTCTAAACCTTTGGCCTTGGCTTTGCTGAACGCGTCTAACACGCGATCAATGGCCGCATCGCCATTGGCATGCACGCACACCGCCCAACCTTCACGCAGCCGCTTTTCAACGGCCTCATCTAATTCATCTTTTTCTATGTAAGACATACCTTTGGCGTCAGAGCCAATAAAGGCCTCTCGCTGCAAACCGGTGCGACCTTGATTTGATCCATCAGCAACTATTTTCCAACCTGTGCGACGCACCCATTCATCGCCGTCACCCCAAGTTAAGCCGATTTCGTCCCAGCGCTTTGCCGCAGCTTGAGAAACACAATAGCGAAAACGTGCGGTCATGCGACCACTGTCGTGCAGACTTTGATATAGATCCAGTTCCTTGGGACCTTGGAACATACCGGTACCTTGATCGCACAGCGTAGTAATGCCCACCTCGTTAGCAGAATTAAACACGCTTAGGCAGGCTTCGGCTAAATTTTGTTCTTTTAGCTTGGTATTATGGCGCACGACCAAAGCCATTGCTGGGCCAGCTTTAAGTACACCGTTAGGCTTGCCATCTGCGTCGCGCCCTAACTCCGAGCCCGATGGATCTGGAGTGTTTTCATCTAGTCCCGCCAAATCAATTGCAACGCTATTGCAGTAACCTAAATGCAGCGATGCGTTATACACGAATACCGGATGGTCAGAACTTACTTCGTCGAGCATTTGCCGGGTCAAATAGTCTGGGCCTTGTTGCAGAGATGGATCAAATTGGCGCCCAACCACCCATTCGCCCTGCGGCGTATTGGCCGCATCTTTACTCAACTGTTGCAAGGCTTCAGCAGCCGTGTCGAACTTATTTGGCCCAACATTGGAAAAACTATGCAGCATAGCTAAGGGCGGTAAGTGCATGTGTGGTTCGACAAATCCGGGCACCACAATTTTACCTTTAAGGTCTAGCCGCTTAAGGCCATTGGTTTCTTCTGGCACATCGACTTGCATGCCCACCCAATGAATTTTGCCGTCTAACAAGATCATGGTATCTGCATTAGGCCGGTTAGCATCCATAGTGATGATGTGCGCGTTGGTCACCAACGTTGGCGCGCTTACTTGACGTTGACCTGGTGGTAGCCCCTTGGCGTGTTCGCTGAGATCAGTATTTGTTAGTCGTAACGTTTCAGAAAATACATTGGCACAACACGGACAGGCAAAAGGATCGGCGCTGTGTTTACGTGGCACCAGTGACTCTGGCATTTGCAACTCTGTAAAAGCATCAACACTTTGATCATCAAACATTTTCTTTCCCCATTTCTTTACCCATCTCTTTTTTGCAATTACTGCGAGAAGTAAAACGACACACATAAACTGCATGTATAAAAAAGGCCCAACGCTAAACGTTGAGCCTTTCTATACTTTACGGTTTCCTAAAGCCAATTAGTTGCAACCTAAATGCCTAAGATTCTTCAATCTTCTTAGGCTCTTTCAACTAGGATCTCAACGAAGGCAATTGGTAGCCTTTTGCGTCCAAATCCGCTCTGACCACTTTTTTGTCCATTTTACCCGTAGACGTTAATGGAATAGCGTCGATATAGAGCACTTCGTCTGGCAACTGCCATTTAGCAAAAGCAGTTTCGCAATGTGCTAGCACTTGCTCTTGGGTAACTTTTTTACCCGGTTCTACGACGATTAGCGCAACTGGTCGCTCATCCCACTTAGGGTGAGGTCGCGCCACGACACAGGCTTGAGCAACACCCGGCACGCCGACAATGTGGTTTTCTAAATCAACTGACGAGATCCACTCACCACCACTCTTAACAAGATCTTTTGAGCGATCAGAGATGATCAAATATTCTTCGGAATCTATTTTGCCGACATCGCCGGTAATCAACCAACCGTCATGGAACTTATCCGGCTGCGGATTATTAAAGTATTCAGAACAAATCCATGGTCCGCGAACCAAAATTTCGCCGACACTTTCGCCATCGTGCGGCACAGGATTAAAGTCTTCGTCGAAAATATCTAGCTCAATGCCGGGCATCAGTTGGCCTGCCTTGGCAACGTTTGCAAATTGCTCATCTTCGGTCAAAGACAGCTGTGAACGTTTCATCACTCGTCGAGACAACGTGGCTAACGGTGAGGTTTCTGTCATACCCCACCCTTGAATCATTTCAACATCTAACTCATCCCAGAACCAACGAATAAGCGAAGGTGGAGGCGAACTACCTCCACAGGTAAGTCTTGAGAGTGAGGACAAATCATACTTGCTAGGATCGGCTTCATACAAAGCTTTTACGCCCTGCCAAATAGTCGGCACGCCAGCTGACAACGTGACTTGTTCGCTGGCCATCAGGTCTATCAACCTAGCTGGGTCCATAAACCGGTGAGGCATGACTTGTTTACAGCCCAACATCAGCGCAGACCAAGGAATGCCCCAACCCATGGCGTGGAACATAGGTACAATGCCACAAACTGTATCAGTACCTGACAGGCCCATCGAGTCAGTTAGGCATTGGGTCATGGTGTGCAAATACTGAGAACGATGTTCGTATTCAACGCCCTTGGGGTTACCTGTTGTGCCACTGGTGTAGCACAAGCCCATGGGCGAGTTTTCATCAATCTGAGGCCACTCGTAGTGGGTCGGCTGGCCTGCAATAAAGTCTTCGTAGTCAACCGGATTAGGCAGGTCTGTGGTCCAGCCTTCGAAGCCTTCTTCAGTTGCAATAATGACCTGACGTACCGTAGGCATACGGTCTTTCAATTTTTCAAGTAACGGCAAAATGTCTGCATCAACAATAATCACCAAGTCTTCAGCATGATTAATAATGTAATCCAAATCGTTTTCACCCAAACGCACATTCAGAGTATGCAACACCGCGCCCATGCCTGCACAGGCATGATAGGCCTCTAAGTGGCGGGAGCCATTCCACATAAATGTCCCCACGCGATCGCCAACCTTAATACCTGCTGCGGCTAAAGCATGTGCCAATTGGTGCGCACGATCTCGAGTTTGCTTGTAGGTCTGACGGCGAACGCCAGTTTCGGTCATGGTGACGATTTCTTCGTTTGGCGCAACTTTGGCGCCTCGATCTAAGATATTCGACATTAATAATGGTGTGTGTTGCATTGCCATAGTGGCACTCTCCTCCCAAGGATCAGATCAATCGGTGATAAGTTCAGCGTCCATACCTGCTACACCTCCATCAATGGTTTGAGCACTGATGAGAAGTTGTCTATCCACACTTCGTTAGGCTATCTAGGTGTTCAGGTGTTGTATGTTTTTTCGCTCGTGCTCGTGCTCCTGCGCGTACATATTTACTCGTACTTTTCGCTCTTACTGTGAGTCTATCATCCAATATTACCACCCGGTATAAACTCACACCTCATTTTTAAATGACAGACCAAACTTTTAGCGAGGTCGCTACTGCAGACGATTGCGGGAACTAAGGAGCGGGTAAATATAAAGGTGCGGCTGCAGGTTTAGGTTTTGATCGAAAAGTCAGCTTTTGAACACATGACCGGCATTGTTTTTACGTTTAAAAAATACCGCTTTGGGAATACTGCACAGATAGCCTAGGATAAGACTTGGGGAAAGACTGGCAATACAGGATCCGCTTCGTTAGCTCGGCCACGTAGCGCCGTGAGAGAGCTAAAGAAGTATGAGGGGGAAACATTTCTAAAGAACCGCATCAGGCCAAGCCGATAAATTTATACCCACCCGCCTCAGGAAATAAACTTACACCGCATAAAACCGGACCCTTCGGCGTTTACTACGGCTGGGTCATTGTCATGGTTGCTGGAACCTTAAGCTTTTTGGGCACCGGATTTTATTCCTATTCCAGGGGCATTTTCCTTCCCTCTTTAGCAGAAACCCTAGATAACGGTGAACGTTTCAACATTTCTATGGGCTTTTCGCTGGCAGCTGTGACAGGCGCTTTGGTTGCACCTTATATTGGCAAAATTCTAGATAGCGGCTCTCCGCGCAAGGTCATGCTCATTGGCATTTTAATTATGACCGCCGCCTATTTATCTCTGGCTAACGTGGGGACCTTACTGCAGTACTACCTGGTTGTTTCCATTGGTATGGGTCTTGGCATAGCTTGTATGGGTGGCCTATCTTGGCACCGCTCGGTCATCAGCTGGTTTGATCATTGGCGTGGCCGCGCCATTGCGTTTTCAGTTTTGGGTGCGTCACTAGCAGGCATTATGATGCCGCCCTTGGTCACTACTCTTGTTGCAGAATATGGCTGGCGCACCACGTATGTCATTTTTGCTGGCACTACTGCCTTTGCGCTCTTTCCAGTCGTGTTTCTTTACATGAAAGATAATCCATCGGAAGTAGGCGATGTGCGTGATGGCCACAGCTACGTGAATGCCAACCCGTTAGAAATGGTCGAGATTATTGAAGATAGCCGAGAATGGACCATTGGCGAAATGTATAAAAGCCACGCTTTTTGGAGCATTGGCATTATGTTCGGCGCTATGACCTGCGTTTTCTCCGCTGTAATGCTGCATCTATTTGGTCACCTTACCGATATTGGGCTACGAGAAAGCACTGCTGCCTTAATACTATCTTGCATTGGTTTGTTCGCAGCAATTGGCAAACCCGCAGTAGGCTGGCTGTCTGACTCCTTGGGTGCGCGCATCAGTATATGGCTGGCGCTGATATGCCAAGGCTCTGCCTTACTCATTTTTAGTGCAGCCTCGGGCGCCGTATTGTCATTTGCAGCAGCTTGCCTTTACGGCTTTGGTCTTTCAGGTATGTCGCCTCTGCGCACTTTTTCAATTTCCACAGCAATTGGCAGCAAATCCTTCGGCGCAGCAACAGGCGCTATCCGCTTTATAGAACTGCCATTTATATTGTGCGCGTCACCCATTGCCGGGCTCATTTATGATACCACCGGCAGCTACAAAATGGCTTTTCTAATACTCTCCGGTCTCATGCTAGCAGCTTGCATTGGGCCCTTTTTTATCAGCGATGGCGGCAAAAGAGGACGCAACAAACGTATGCAGGAATTGGCGGGGTAAGGCCACGCCAAATGCATCAACTGGATTCGGGTATGCCTACAATTACGCCAGCATCATTGAGCTCTTGAATCTGCTCTGGGCTGTAACCTAGCTCAGTCAAAAGCTCTGTGTTGTGTTCACCCAACCCAGGCGCAGGCCGTTGGATATTGGAAGGCGTTTTATCAAACAATGCCGCGGGGCGTGGTTGGCGGATGCGGCCAGCTATTGGGTGGTCAGATTCGTGAATTAAATCATTGGCAACAATTTGTGGGTGAGTGATTACTTCTTCACGACTCAACACCGGCGCACAGGGCACGCCTTCAGCGTCTAATCGCTCTAACCAATAAACGGACGTATTTGTAGCGAGTACATCTCCCGTCATAGTAAGACGAGCAGTGACATTGACCGCTCGGTCGTTAATGGTTAAAAACCGTTCATCATCCAACCATTCCAAATGACCTAATGCGGTACACATACCCTTCCATTCAATATTGCTCATGGCGCCGGCGGTAATGTAACCATCTTGAGTGGCAAAAATTAAGTCAGGTGAGAGCTGTGCGCGAGCGGACTTCACTTCTTTGCCCACCAAAGTGAATCCCGACATGCCCTCTGGCCATAGATAAGCAATCATGGTGTCTAACATAGCCAGCTTTATGTGTTGACCTTCGCCAGAGCGCTCCCTGGAAAACAGCGCTGCGGTAATGGCTTGCGCTGCCGTGAGGGCAGTGGTTTTATCCGGAATAATAGTGCGAATCATTTTTGGCCTACCGGTTACTCCATCTGCTTGAATGGAGGCGAGACCTGACAATGCCTGGATTACGGGGTCATATACCCTTTGATGAGAAAACGGGCCTTTATCCCCAAAGCCACTGATAGAAACATAAATAATGTCTAATTTTAATTGGCGTACCGCGTCTTCACCAAAGCCCATCCGTTCAATGGTGCCTGGACGAAAGTTTTGAACCAATACGTCTGCTGTTTTGACTAGGTCTCGCAATATCTGCACACCTGCGGCAGTTTTTAGATCTACGGCTATCGCGCGCTTGGAACGATTAGAAGAAATAAATGTAGAGGTAATACCCGATCTGTTAGGTCCTGCGCCACGCACAAGATCACCCGACAGTGACTCGACTTTTATGACATCTGCACCCTGATCCGCCAACATCATGGTGGCCACCGGCCCTGAAATCATTGAGGTTAAATCGATTATACGGACGCCTGTAAGGGGCCCTGTAGGTTTTTCTATTGTTGTCATTTTTCCTACCTTTAATTTACTTGAGGCTCGCCTCCATTGGAGGACCTTTGACCCTTCGCTATTCTCTAACTTTACGGGTAGCGCTTCTTTACGCTAGAGCTTTTCACCCAATGGCTTTTGCGGCAAAAGCCTTGGCCCACTTATAGTCGGCTTTGCCGTTGGCGCCTCGGCGCACCTCTGGTGCAGCTAATATTTGTCTGGGTATTTTGTAGCCGGACAAATGTTCTGTAGTAAAGGTTATTAACTCTTCTGCGGAGAGCTGACTGCCCACACGAAAAGAGGTCACAGCGACTATACGCTCGCCGAAACGCTCGTCCGGGACGCCCACAACTAGGCAATCTACTACTTCAGTGTGACGCTTTACGGCTTCTTCTACTTCTTCGGGGAAAACCTTTTCACCGCCAGTATTGATACAGGCGCTGCCCCGGCCCAACAGGATAATAGAGCCGTCGGCCTCTACCGTTGCATAATCTCCCGGGAAGCTGTAGCGCACTCCGTCCACCTCACGAAAGGTTGCAGCCGATTTTTCTTCGTCTTTGTAATAGCCCAATGGGACGAAAGCTGAGGTCGCAATTTTACCCATCTCGCCAGACCCTGCTTCTACAAAACGGCCATCGTCAGTGATCACTCGAACGCCTTCATTTAACTCAAATTTCGCTGTGCCCTTCACATCTTCCCGGGTTGTAGCCGAGCTGCCCATGCCACCTTCGGATGATCCCATAATGTCCGCCAACACCATATCGTGATGGCGCAGCAATCCTTCCTTTATTTCTTGGCTCCACATCACCCCACTGGAGGCAATTTGCTTCAATGTGGATAAATCATAGGGGGTACCGCGTTTTTCAGCTGCATCTAGAGCCGAAAGAATTGGCCGAGCGAATGCGTCCCCCACAATCACCACATCTGAAACTCGATATTCTTCGACTTGGCCCAGCAAAAGGTCAGGATCTAGACCCAACTTAGAGGTAGTGACTACGGTGCCGCCCAATAGCATGGGCAAGAAACTGCCCAACCACACCCCTGTGCCGTGCATCAACGGACAAGCAGGCAGACTTACCGGAGGCGCTTCAACTTGCTCAAGAAAGCCCAAATATTCCGACATATTTTTTGGCGGTGTGAGACCTCGGCCAGCCGCGCCCATGCCTATAAGAAATTCTGCAAACGCACCCACTGGATACATTACGCCTTTGGGCATACCTGTAGTGCCTCCAGTGTAAAGCATATATACGCCCTCTGGATCTTGGGCAACTCTAGGCGCTGGTTTGTTTTGCCGAATGGCGCGCTCATAATCTTCGGCGCCCTTAAGGAGCGCTTCGGTGCCATCATCTACCTGCACGAACAACTTTACATTCGGCAAGCGATCTTTAATTTCCCAAATGCGCATGGCATAAGACGATTGGAAAAAGATGACCTCGGAGTCGCTGTTGTCCAGTAAGTAAACCAGTTCATCCGTCTTGTAGCGATAATTGACATTGATGGGGCACCCCCCCACTTTAAAAATAGCGAACTGAGCCTCTTGGTACTCATGGCGGTTGTGCATATAAAGGGCAGCTTTTGCGCCAGGCCCAACACCATAAGCACCTAGCAGTGCGGCTATAGATGCGGCGCGCTGCTCGAACTCGCGCCAACTGGTATAACGTCCATCAGCAATAGTAGCTGTGCGATTAGGATAGCCATCGCTAAGCGCCTCCCAAGCAGATGCAAAATGAAAATCCATACCCTCTCCTGTTCAGCCTCTATGCTGCAAATTAGTTAGATTTATTGTAAAAAAGTTCCTCTCGGAACGTTTGCGTCAGCCTGAGGCTAGGGCAAAATCTCTAATACAGCCAAGAATACTGTCTGAATTGTCGGCAAAGGTCCACGCCGAGGTTGTGGTGTTTGCGCAGGTATTAGCAAAGCCCTTCCAGTTTAGATTAGCTAAAACACGAGGCCAGGGCTGCGTCTTTTACAATTTCGCAGACAGCGCCCCAGAAGTTTTCAGCAATTTCACGGTCAACCTCATGCCGCTTAACTTAGTTGAAATCTGCACCGGCAAGTAGCCCAACGACGGCGCTAGCCAATAGGTCACCTTTCGATGCACACTGCCTTTAGAAAATTCGAATGGCTCTGACTCTGCCTTAATGACAGTAATAGTCTGGCCCGCAACAGACATTTGGGTAGGGGACTGATCTACTAAAAAGCTATATCGGCCAATAGTGTCGTCGACATAACTCAAAGGAATACTCAGCTGAACATTCTTTTTTTTAGGTGTCGCGTTTTTTGCAAAGCCACAGGCCAGCGCCGCGAATTGGCTGAGCTTGTCTACATAGACTGCATCATCCAAGGGCAACGTTATGATCTGACGCTGGGCATCTGGCGTTTTTGGCCCTTGAGTTAACCCTTGATAATGAATTTTCTTTTCCGGCCAATCAAACACTACTGCATCATCAAAACGCCACCCAGGGCTAAAGCCTCTGTTCTGGTAACTTTGTAAGCGATAGTCGCAGTTGGACAAGAGAAAAACTGACTCATGGTTATTCGATGCCAAGAAGTGATTAATCTGACTTTTTACGGTGAGCTGGTGACCATCCCGCAGAACCTCAACTTTAGCTTTCAAACCGACAGGCAAACCTAACAAGTAGACTCCGTATTCCCAGCTACCGGCCATTGCCTTAGCAATTACCTGGCCTTGATCTTTCACTGTCAATTTTTCTTCATCACTTTTCACTGACTTGTAGCCGGTCAGATGCAAATTCGCAGCTTGAAGGTGAACGAATGGCAGCAACAAAAAGAGCATAAAAATCATTGGGAGAAGATTGAGGCTACTCTTCACGGTAGGGCTTTGCGAACAAGAAGCTGCGCGCCAAATTTCAGTCGAGGTCACTTTTGGGGGAGTTATCTTGATTTTGGGTCTTGCTCGGCAACTGAATTGCATGACCGGGCGGCTCAATCTCTAGTGGAGATCCGTCGGTTATCGCGTCTTGCCATTGTTTAAAACTTTCAAGCTCTGAACTCAACTGTGCAATGACATAACTTATTACCGCTGCATCGTCGATAAATCCCCAGCCGAACAAAAAGTCAGGCACACCATCGAGCGGTACAACAAAATAAATAACGGCACCAGCAACGCTGGCAATAGCTTGTGGTGCAATATCACGATAGTCGCCGGCAATATAGGCTTTAAGCAAATCAATCAAAAGGCCAAGCTGTTCGCCTACCGCTTTGATTTTTTCGCTACCGCTGCCATTGAGCTTTTTTGCTGCTTGCACTACCAACCGTTTAAGCCCTTTTGGATTGCTTAGCAGTTGCGCTCCGCGTCGCAGATAAGCGCCAAAACCAGAGGGTACATTTTGGCTCACAGCTAAAAATCTACCTCGTCCGTATGAGCTAAACGTTTTGTCTTGCTCGGTTTAGTTGCCCTCCAGTGGAAGGAGGAGCGGAAGGCTGTTTCGTTATCATCGGCAAACGAAAGGGCCCAGCGTACAAAAATTTCACTTTGTGTCTCTTTCGACAAGCTATCTATCCCCTGCGTATAAACTCGCGCGCCTAATACATTTTCCCTATGAGTCATTAACGCCCGAGCATAATTCTTACTGAACTCCGGATGACCCTGAATGGTTATGACCTGATTGTTCATGGTGAATCCGGCCATAGGACAAAAGTCATTGCTGGCAAATAGTTGAGCATCTTTCGGCAGCTGCTGAACCTGATCCTTATGACTAGAAAGCAAGCTGAGGTCTTGCTCCCCCCCTTTCATCCAGGAACGTTTTTCCACTTGGCTTGTGTGTATACCTACGGCCCAACCACTGACTGCCGGAGCCACACGGCCACCAAAAAAATGCGCTATCAATTGATGTCCAAAACAAATACCAAAGAGCTTTTTCTGCTTATTTAAGGCACTGGCTATAAATTTGGCTAACTCAAATATCCACGGCTCGTCGTCATAAACGCTTAAACGACTGCCAGTGACAATATAAGCATCACACTCAACCACCTCAGGTATGGACTTTTGTACAACATAATTGGTGAAGGTAATCTGAGGGTCTTGCGCAAGGAACAGTTCCATAAACATGTTCGGATAATCGCCGTACACCGGTTGAAGGTGCTCTAATACCGAATCAGTTTGTAAAATGCCGATATGCAAACTCATCAAATAATCTCGAAATAACGCTCTAGCTGCCAACTATTTAGATTGCGCTGATATTCACGCACTTCCCAATGGCGACTCATAACAAAGTGCCCTACAAATTCGTCACCCAGATACCTTCTAGCAACCGTTGATGTCTCCAGGGCCTTGGCGGCATCAGCAAGGTTAGTAGAAAACTTGGCTGCTTCTGGCAAGGTATCTTCCACATCATAGGCATTACCAGTGACTGGTTGCCCGGGATCTAGATTTTGACGAATTCCCTCTAAAGCCGCGCTAAGCATCGCAGCCGCGGCAAGGTAAGGATTGCCATCAGCACCACCCACCCGGCATTCAATACGCTGACTATCACTATCGCCGGGAATAACTCTAATGGCCGTTGTACGATTTTCAATACCCCAAGTGGCCGCGGTCGGCGCCCAAGCACCCTTAACCAAGCGCGTGTAACTATTAATAGTGGGGGCTAATAGCGACAGGAATTCAGGCAAGTATCGTTGCAGGCCGGCAACCGCCTGACGCTGCAATAATGACATGCCCCGCTCCCCATTAGGGTCAAAGAATGGGTTGGCTCCCTGGTCATCTGCAACGCTGAAATGGAAATGCCCACTTTGGCCAGGGTAGTCCATAGACCACTTTGCCATAAACGTGGCCATAAGCTCTTGGCGTTGGAAAAATACTTTAGTGAAGGTCTTGAACAAGGTAGCTCGGTCAGCAGCTTGAATACCTACTTTAGACTTAAGCGCGGCTTCCCATACACCAGGGCCAGTTTCGCAGTGGAGCCCTTCAATATCACACTCAATGGCTCGACAAAAATCTAGCAGTGCATTAAAACGCTGAGACTCCACAGAAGTGCGTAATACAGAATAGCCGAAATTTCCCGGCGTCAGCGGAGTGAGATCGCGATAGCCCTTGGCGCGCACGCTATGAGGCGTTTCAGCAAATACAAAAAACTCGTATTCAAATCCAGAACGAACACTAAGCCCCATGGCAGCGTATTCAGCCAGCACACTCTTTAGCCGTGTGCGGGGACACAGAGGATGGTCGGTGCCATTGGGGCCGACAAACTCGCCAATAAAATAAGGGCAGCTTTCGTCTGGCAACCATCGTTCAGTCTCCACTAGAAGGCGAAAACTTGTGTCAGGAAAACCCGTGTGCCAGCCCGTATAGGTTCCCGCGTCGTAGAGCTGGTCATCTAAATCCCAGCCAAAGATGCAGTCACAAAAGCCACCTTGTTTCTTCAGCAGGCTAATAAATTTGTCGATGCCCACATATTTACCGCGAATCACGCCATCTATATCAGTTAAGCCTAACTTGACCTGACTGACGCTTCGGTCGGCATAATGCGTCAACTTTTGCTGCAAAGCCTCCGCGTCTATATGACTAACTTTCAAACTTGAGTCCGTGCTCGTGCCTCTCTTTGTACCTGACATCCGCCTACAAACTCCCTTGCGATTATTTAGACCACTAGCGCACTATAACCTGCCGATCATTGATCATGCCTAAAACTTGCGACAAATGCGTATTTCTGGGTTGTTTTTCTTCCAAAATCTAGTTTTTGGATTTTGGTGAGCCGAAGGTGCCTTCTGAGCGAATGCGCAACATTTCTTGTAAAAGACCAGAGGTGTTACTAAGCGACCCAAAGTGGGCTAAACCATTGCTATATGGTCATTTTTTTCGGGGTACTTCCTGTGGATAAGTTTGAGGATAACTTGTGGCGTTCGTCTGTATATCAACCATCGATTATTCGAGTTCAAATTAAATTCAAATACAAAAATATAGTAAAATTTATTAAATTCAATGCCTTACAATTAAGTCATACTATTTAAATTGAACGTTCACCGCCATGTTATGACTTATCATAGTTTTGTTTTCTAATGTGCATAAAGCAATCCGTTTGCATGTAAGTAGTTACTAACCCGCAAGCCCCTACCGGCAATAAATCTCCCCTAGTTTGGCCTGAATTGTCACGAATTCCAGACGTTAGAAAAACGAAAACATATTATTTAAGCGGCGTCGACATTCCCCAATTTAACGTTTTTTAACTACATCCCAGTCAATTATTGCTACAAAAGCTTACTGCCGAGAAATTAGCAAAAAAAACCTAAGAAGAGCCTAGGGAGGGAGCGAAAATCGCGGAATAACCTGCCAATTAGTGCATCAGATTAAACATCTTACGACGGTACTTACCGGCTATCTCGTTTCCCTTGCCCAACATTTCGAAGACACGAATCATTGTCAGCCGACCTATATCTTCGCGGAATTCCCTGTCAACCCGAAGAATATCCATGCAGCTGTCCAAACCATCTTGGTAGCGCTCAGCAACAATTAATTGAATTGCTAGCTGGTACCTAGTTTCAAGGTCATCGGGAGAGCTGCTAATTGCTTGCTGAAGCACATCTAAGGAATCCATAGCCGCCACCTCCTCGACAAACTCAAGCCTGTTCTGCGGCCGCTCACGTTCCGCAGTGCCGTCAGGGATAGAGGCTAGTGTAGTGCGTGCGTCATCTAAGTCGCCTTTACGCACAAGAGCGTCTGCCAACTCTACCCGCAGGGACTGATTCTTGGGTTCTTCCTGAATGCTCTCTTGCAATACGGCAACTGCACCGGCGAAATCGCCACTTCCAAGCATGGAATCTAGGTCGCCCTTAATTGCGTCAGCTGCAGACTCAGTGAGTCCATCCAAAATGGTACGCAGCTGAGTTTCATCAGCTGGACCATCGATTTGCTCAGCTATTTGTCCTAGATGAATTATGCGAATGCTGGGCAAGCCTTGTACTTGAAGCCGCTGAGCCAGATTCTGATCAATCGACGCATCTGATAAGGCCAACACAAATTTGCCCTGATATTCCGCAAGCAGCTGTTCCAACAACGTTCTGCCCTGAACGGATAAAGGAATTTGCTCAGCCCAAAATAGCACGACAACGGGCAGGGACTGCGATTTGTCGATAACATCGGTTTGAAACGATTCAACTGTAACGTGAATTGGCGCGTTAACTTCCATGAATAATGAGTCCTTTTAATGGATCACGATATCTGCGCGATCTGTTAATGATTGTGTTTTTGTAGATTCGCGGCTTTGGTTAATGATTTTGCGTTACCGCAGTTTTTTCAGCCATCAAAAAACTCCAAAAAATAAATGCGGCGTTTGTTCAGATCACTTTGTCGAAGGAAATCTGTCGAGTGAGTGGTTTTTTTCCAATCCAGTCAAAGCCCTCATTTTGCGTGGCAACAACCAGGCTCGCCACCTGATCTTGGAGCTCCGCAAACACCTCGTCGACTAGATTAACCGAATTGTTCTGAGCGCTTACATGGCCGATGACAACATGCAGGTCCTTGTGCGCGAGCAGCTGTAGTAAATCTCGCGCCTGAGCATTGGATAGGTGTCCATGATCTGCAGCCACCCGACGTTTCAGCCCTGCTGGGTAGGCACCAGCAAAAAGCATATTACGGTCATGATTAGCCTCTAAAAGTAAATGCGTGCAGCGCTCAAATTGCGTCACCACATGCGGCGTTACACTGCCAAGATCAGATAACACCCCTATTTTAGTATCGCCCTTCGACAAGACAAATTGTGTAGGTTCGCGCGCGTCATGGGGCACCCTAACTGGGTTAATCAAAACCCCTTCAACTTCGAATGAAGCGTCTCCATCAAAGGCATTGCAATGAAAATCTTGTGGGCTATTTTTCAATGTGCCGTGTGAGGCATAAACGGGTATGGCATAACGATGAGATAACCCCGCCACACCGGCAATATGATCGCTGTGCTCATGGCTAACCAAAATAGCCGTAATATCGCCGGGGCTCATTTCTATCCGCGCTAGACGCTGTTCAGCTTGCTTACGATTAAAGCCGCAATCGACTAAAAAAATCGCATCGCCAATAGCAACCAGAGTACCGTTGCCACGGCTGCCACTGCCTAGGGAAGCAAAACCGCCCATTAGGTAGCGAATTCTCTAATCAATACGAGAATCTGCTGCGCTTTATCGGCATCGCTCATAGGGGCGCCGTCTTGCACAACAATGACATTAAAGCCGGTGTCGGGATCTTCCGACATCTGGATCAGCGCGTTTATACGTCTGGATTCGTTGTCACAAGAAAAGGTGATTCGGCATAAAACACCGTTACTTGCTTCGCCCGAAAATAATTCAGTAGCTATGGTCACATCGTACTCACCGAGGTCGCTGTCTTGTTCGTTTACCTTTACGTCGGCATTCTTCATCGCTTGACCCAACGTCGCCCATGCCCGATTACGGTCAAGATAAAGCTTCAGCACTGGCACCCCGTCGGCATTGCGCGACAAACTAGTCTTTGCGCTAGCACCAATTTGTAGAGCCACTTTAGAAACGGTTGTTTCCGCGACGCGCGCAGCGATGTATCCACCTATTTCATTCAGCAAACTGCGTTCAGCGGCGGTCATATTTGATTGCAAATCATTTAAAGTGTCCACATTATCCGCTGCGATTTCGCTTTGTAAGTCGTTTTCGTGGCGGATATGCACTTCAGTAGACTGGGGTTGCAAGCCTTGTTCTACGCGTATTAGGAACCTGTCTTTACCAACGCTTGTTTCGAAGCCAGCATCTTCACCACGCCGGTTATTACGCAACAGCGTTCGCACCACGTCGCGATAATCCTTATCTTCTATGGTTAACCATGCTGTATTAAGACGCCCTACTTCTGGTCTATCCGCCTTCAAAACAACTCCGTTATCGGCAAAAAACTGCTTCATCTTAGGCCAAGCTGTAGATGCCGGTTCTGGCACCACCAACCAATTACGCCCACCCAATGCTTGTAGGCGAACCTCATCTCGGTTGTCACTAGCGTATAGGGCGTCCGGTAGCGGCGGTCTTTGGGGGTAAAAAGACGCATTACGTTGAGCGGGAATAATTGGCACGGGAATAGGATTTTTCACAATACTGTCGTCGAGATCGCTCGGTATTTGCAAAGGCGCCAACGGCCTGATTTCGACATAAGATTCTTCCTGCTCGGCGCCACCACCAAACCATCCACAACTTGTGCTCAAACTGGCAAGCAACAATATAGTCATTAATCGCATTTAGCGGCTCCGGCTGCAGTTACTGCATCACGCACTTTTTCATGATGTTGGGCGCTAAGTGGGAGAAGAGGTAAGCGAATACCCCCTTGCATGCGACCTAACTCACTGAGTATCCATTTAGTTGGGGTGGGTGATGATTCAATAAAAAGTACATCGTGCACTGGTTGCAGCCTTGCGTCTAACGCCTTGGCTTGTTCATGATCTCCGTTCAAGTAACTGCCACAAAATTCCGACATCAATTCAGGCAGCACATTTGCAGTAACAGATATCGTACCTGCGGCACCTAAGATCATCATTTCTAACGTCTGCGCATCCTCACCTGAGAGCAGAAAAAACTCGTCTTGAGCCGGCCCGGTGAGAGCACTCTTTATGGCTACAATTCTAGTGGCATCGCCACACGCGTCTTTGATACCGACAATATTTGAAAAATTCGCCAGCCTTGCCACGGTCTGCGCTTGCATATCGCAGCCAGTTCTAGGCGGCACGTTATATAAAACAATAGGCACCGTAGTGGCTTCGGATATAGCTTTGTAATGCTGGTACAAGCCTTCTTGAGTTGGACGATTGTAATAAGGGGTTACCAACAAACAGGCATCAGCTCCCAATGCTTGGGCTTGCTGAGTTTGGTGAATAGCTTCAGCGGTAGAGTTACTGCCCGTCCCGGCAATGACAGGAATACGCTTACCTACAACGTCAATAGTGCGTTTAATAACCTGCAAGTGTTCGTCAGTGTCTAATGTCGCTGATTCACCAGTGGTGCCCATAGGCACAATGCCGTGCGTACCACTTTCAATATGCCACTCTATAAGGCTGTCCAAAGCCACCCAATCGA
This sequence comes from uncultured Gammaproteobacteria bacterium, assembly GCA_913043815.1. Lineage (GTDB taxonomy): Bacteria > Pseudomonadota > Gammaproteobacteria > Pseudomonadales > Azotimanducaceae > UBA4421. The sequence continues at coordinate 14,164 of CAJWNY010000002.1, read as the reverse complement.
TGTCGCCGCTGTCGCCCATTGGGGTAACTAGGGCGACAATACTCCCTGTCAGCATAAGGTTCGCCTATGTGGTTTTAGTAAGAGCGAAATGGTACGCAGGCCCGGTGTAGGTAACAAGCTTTGAGTCACCGCAGAAGCAAATATCGCACGCATTTAAGCCATTTTTTTAGAATCTAATACAACTTTCTTTTTTCTACTACCCATCAAGGTTCTATCCGCAAACTCTTGCGCAATAAGCGGTCGAGGTGCCTGACATGGGCCTGAGTGGAGGCATTTAAACCCAACAGGGACTTGGCGCTCGCTTTATCCTTCATGCTTACTGCCAAATCTTCTAATTGCACCAATACCGCCGAGCGCGCTAGGGCATCAAATTTGCCTCCTTTATCATTGAGTATTTTTGCTAAGCGATTGACCAACTCAATTTGTAAATATTGGCGGAAGCTACTGACGTCTCCGGTCATATCGGCTGCGAAAACACCTTGTGTCAGCTCCCCGATCATCTGCCCAAGCTGGTATTTATTGCCGTAAGCACTCGAGTCAGTAATACGTTGCAAAGTTTTGGGGTGAAGCAAATGCGCCAAGACATTTTTTTGTACCGACAAAAACATCTGATGAATCTTTGGGTCTTCTGGGTCATCGTAGAAGTCAAAGCCCCTGCGTTGCTGCTGCAGCTGGCTAAATAGAGGCTGCGATGGCGCCAGCACATTTGGCGCAAAAATATAATCGTTGAGCACTTGCATTGCTCGCCGCTGCTGCTCGGCCGGTACAGGTTTAAAAGGTGACAACTCTGAACTGCCCGGCGGCAAACGGCTAATGTGTACACCTCCAACGTAACGAGAAACCACTCCCGAGGAACGCTTAAACTGATTCATCAGCACCACATAATTGTTATACAGCTTTTGATAACTTCGGCCTTGGTAGGACTCTGCTAGCTGCAATTGCACAGTTTGCAGATGCTCCAAGCGCTGCTTCGCGTATCCGATGGCATCGCTGCTCAGATCGTAAATATTGATGTGTGGATCAATTCCTCGCCCTGGGCGACGCATGTCATCAGCGTCATTACCATAGGTCAGCTCTGGCTCGCTGGCTCTAGCCAAAATTTCATCAAGGCGTTGGGCTTCATCAGCATCGGCAAATTCAGAGTAGCCATAAGTGATAGCCCAATCGTCGTAAGGTCCCGGGCGATTTTGATAGAACAACGTTTGTGGCTTATTGCTTGGTGCAACATTCACTGCCTCATAATCCATAACCGATGCAGAAAGGCCTTTTTCAGCCACAACCACAGGATCAAAAACATCGGGCAAAAGCTGGCTGGCACGCATGTTGTGCGTTAAGCCTAACGTATGTCCAATTTCATGCAGGGTTAGCATGTATATGCTATCCCTCATCAACTGTTCACGCAGCTCGTCTGGAGCGCTTCTCATTAGCAGCGCTTGATCGGCAAACAAAAAATCTGCCTGCATCTGATAACCCAAATCACAATACTTGCCGTGCTCCCCGGCTTGCAGAGCATGGCTCTGGCTTGGCTGCAATAAGTCTTTAATCTTCAGTCGACTGGTCAAATAAGCGAATTCCAGCATTATGTCGGCGCCAATAATCTGGCCCGTGCGTGGATTTGAAAAAGACGGTCCATATCCCCCAAAAGGCGGTGAGGGTGAAGAGGTCCATCGCAACACGTTATAACGAATGTCTCCGGCGTCCCATGTAGCGTCATCAGGTTGCACTTTTATTTGTATCGCATTGCTGAACCCTGCCTTTTCAAAAGCACTGTTCCAGCTCAAGCCAGCGTGTTTAATAAGGTCGCGAAATTCATAGGGTGTGGTGTTTTCAATCCACCAAGTAATAGGTTCAACGGGATCAGAAATTTTTGCCGCGGGGTCTTTTTTAACCAAATGCCAGCGATTCACCACATCTCTATAAGGCGCGGCTTCGCGGCTGGTTAAGTCCGTAACCCGATCAGTAAAAAAGCCAACTCGGTAATCATCTCTCCGCGGCAGGTACCCCGTTGCCGGCATAGCAATAAAATTATGCTGAATAACGGCGCTTACATAGCGGCTATCAGTAACATCTTCACCACCTCGTACTTTCGGCGCTTGGTCTTCGTAAACCAGATCAGTGACAACCAAAGTATTGTCTGGATAACTGGCAAGTTTAACTATTTTAGAACGATCCTTGCTCAGCTTGCCTAGGGTGAAAGCTTTACCTGGTTTTTCGTCTGGCCGAGGTGAGGCCTTGATTTGGCTTAGGGCTTCGCTCAAAAATACACCGCCCACGTCCACCAAAATATCACCACTGCCTTTATCTTCAGCGACCACTTTTGCTACCGCTAAAACAGCATCTGGCACATTGGCATCCGCAGCACGACTTAAAGGACTTTTTGGATCCAAATAGAACAGAGTATTTACTTGCACAAACTCAACACGATCAAAATGCCGATTAATTTTGAGAACTTTGTTGTCTCTGTATTGACCGCGAAAATGCCCGCCTTCTACTACGCCGTCGCCTAATGTGACGGTATGAATAAATTCCTTGCCTAGCCGATCTTTTTTAATGCGCATGTGGACCGAGCCATCACTTGGCTTGCGATATAATGTGAAGAAACCAGCGATCACTTCGTTATCTTTAATAACAACTTCTATGGTTTTAATTGCTTCATTGTCCGCTTCTGTTGCGGTCTTTGCCGCTGATGCAGCTGTAGCGCTTGTGGCAATTGAATCAACTTCTTCCTCACCACACCCGACCAAAACAAAGCTCACGCAAAGGCTTAAAACGCAACTTTGCGTCAGCAAACTGTGTAATGGTCTCATCGCGCCGGTCCTGTTTTACTGATTTTCAAAATGGTTTGTTGGCTGTCCACCGAGCAATGCATAAGCACTTGCTATGCAGCGTTAGGGGGATATTTCTTTTTGCTTGCCGCCCTGCGCTTCATTTGAGCCTTCTTCCAAGTCGGGCCAAGCCGAATAAATTGCTTTAATCAGAGTGGCCAAGGGAATAGCAAAGAAAACGCCCCAGATGCCACCAATTCCACCGAAGGCCAGCACTGCAATAATAATTGTGATGGGGTGCAGATCCACTGCCTCAGAAAACAATAAGGGCACCAAAACGTTGCCATCTAAAAACTGAATAAACATATAGGCCAACATAATCCAGCCCAAATCTAGTGACCACCCGAACTGCAAAACCGCCACTGCAAATACAGGCAAAGTCACTACGGCGGCGCCAACAAAAGGTATGAGCACCGATACGCCAACTATTACCGCCAACAATGCAGCGTAATTTAGACCAAAAAGAATAAAGGTCACAAAAGTGACGCCACCAACTATCAAAATCTCCAAAACTTTGCCGCGCACGTAATTACCCAGCTGAGCGTTCATCTCAACACCAACAGAATCTAACAACGGACGCCTCTTCGGCAGAATGGATGACACCCATTGCATAAGTTCGACCTTATCTTTCAATAAAAAAAATACTGATATAGGCACCAAGACCAAATAGATCAATAAGCCAAAAACTGAAAAAACTTGGGAAAACGCGCTTTCGAGTATGACGCCACTGACGTTACCTAATTCACGAGCACCCTGTTCGACAATTGCGGCCACCTGGGCTTGGGTAACATATTCAGGAAAGCGCTCGGCTAAATCCAGCAGACCTTCTTGCAAACGTGTGACGAGTGTTGGCACTAAACGACCCAAGCTCTGCAACTGCTGCCAAAGCAATGGCGCGATAAGAAAAACAATGGCCATCACTGAACTAACGAACAGCAACACAGAAGTATTCACCGCTAAAATTCGCGGCATATGCATATTTTGCAATCGGGTCACTAACCCTTCCAATAAAAAAGCGATAACAAGCCCTGTCAGTACCGGCGCCAATGCTCCGCCAAGAGCATATAGCAACACCAGGATTACACTCAGAGCCACCACCAAATAAACGGCATCATCCTCAGAAAAATAACGATTCAGCCAGCTACTAATTATCTTCAAAAAGTTCATGCTTTTTTCTGTATTTGGTAGGTGAAAATTCCGCCCTCTTCGGTGGAAGAGAGCAATATGTGGCCGCTTTGAGAAGCAAACACAGAAAAGTCCCGAACAGAACCTGGGTCTGTGGCTTGCACGCGCAATATTTGTAGCGGCTGCAACTCGTTCAGAGCCTTTTTTGCCTTCAATAGCGGCATTGGACAAATCAAACCTTTGAGGTCTAAATCCGCATTTACATTATCCAGCGTTTTTCTCTCTGAATGCTTACCGGGCAGTCCGCCGGTAGGGTTGGCATCGCACATATTTTCTACCTTATTCGTGGGAGAAATGTATCACAGGCTGATGAAATTAGCGCACCGGAGCTGAACTCTAGACTTTCTTTGTTACATAACTTTCCTAACAAGTCAGATAGCGTAATATCTAACAATGATCGCATCAAGCAAGACCCTTAATCACAGCCTATTCCAGCGCTTTGTTCAGCGCCTTCTTAGAAATCTTGGAAGAGTCACCCTGACCACGTTATTGCTAATTCCAACGCTCAGAGCGTCCTCGCCCAACGATCTGCCTAGCCTTGGGGACAGCTCTTCACGTATTGTTTCACCGCAAATGGAGCAACAAATTGGTGAGATATTTTTAAAGCAACTCCACGCTTCGCTAACTCTGTCAAAAGATGTACTTATTCAGTATTACGTTGAACAACACATGTCCACGTTGGCTCAGTACTCGAATTTACAGTCTGCCTTGAACACGGTCGTCGTGGTTGATAACCCCAATATCAATGCGTTCGCCGCACCTGGGGGGATTATAGGAATCAACTTAGGCCTTCTTATTTATGCTCAAGACAGCGACGAGTATTCCTCCGTTATGGCACATGAAATGGCTCATCTTAGCCAACGACATTTCGCTCGCGGCATTGAAGCGAGACAAGCCTCAGCCATTCCAAATATGGTCGGCCTTTTAGCTGCAGTACTCGTTGGCGCTGCTGGTGGCTCAGATGCGGGACTAGCTGCTTTGACAACTTTTCAAGCCGCAGGGCAGTCAAGGCAATTGCGCTTTAGCCGGGACCGAGAACAAGAGGCAGACAGGATTGGGATGAACACTCTAGCCCGAGCCAATCGCGATCCAGAGGCCATGTCACGTATGTTCCAGAGAATGCAAAGGGCCTATCGGTTCACCAGACGACCTCCAGAATTTTTGCTAACGCACCCATTGTCAGAGACCAGAATAAGTGATGCTAAGAGTCAGGCGCGCCAGTATGCAAACCAAGAGCGATTAGAGAGCAGCATTGAAAACAAAAGAGATGGTTTCGACTATCAGCTGATTCGCGCTAGAGCTAGGGAACACTATGCTGTCTCTCCAATTGGAGAAAGTGAAACCTACAGAAACAAGCTTAATGACGACCCAAGCGATCTAACCCTCCAATATGCATTGGCTCTTTCTTTGAGCAAAAACAAAGAACACGACGAGGCCATCGATCTAGTTGAGAATCTGTACCGCCAAAACCCCAGCAGCGTTCTCTATACCGGGGCATTAGCTGAAGTGCAAATCAACGCTGGGCAACACGCTGAAGCCCAGCGTTTGCTCAAAGCTACGTTAAAGCTATACCCAGCAAATTTCCCTCTAGAAATGTTGTTAGCCCGAAGCAAAATCGCCACTGAAGATTTTATGGATGCTGAGTTGTTGCTAGAAAACCAAGCCAAGCGTCGCCCAAAAGATGTCAACGTATGGTACGAACTAGCGGAAACCTCCGGCTTAGCAGGCAATGTCACGGGGGTGCATTTAGCCAGAGCAGAATACTTTTCTTTGAACGGCGCCTTGCACAGAGCTATTCAGCACTTGGAATACGCCCAGCGCCTAGTGGATGACAAAAATTTTCAGCTGGAGGCTAAGTTGACGCAAAAGATTCAAGACCTACGTACAGAAATCCGCAGAGCTAATAGCTAGCTGACACTCGACTCGACTCAACCTTTCAGGTGTTCGCTCAGGCCTGAAATGCCAACATTCGATCTAGGGGCATTTTTGCACGAACAGCCAACTGAGGATCAATGTGAATCTCATTACTCGATCTGTAATCTGAGTCTGTGAGCAATCGATCTAAATTACGCAGCTCGTTCATGGCCATCCAGGGGCAATGGGCACAAGAGCGGCAGGTAGCTCCATCGCCTGCAGTAGGCGCTTCAATAAACGTTTTGTTCGGATTTTCTCGACGCAATTTATGAAATATGCCCCTGTCGGTAGCAACAATAAAAGTCTCATTGGGCAATTCTTTTGCTGCCTTAATAATGGCGCTGGTTGAACCCACTGCATCAGCAATATCAATAACTGAGGCTGGCGACTCAGGATGCACAAGAATCGCAGCCTCAGGGTAAACTCGCAGCAAATCTGACAACGCCTTGGCCTTAAACTCTTCGTGGACCACACAGGCGCCGCTCCAGAGCAACATGTCAGCTTGAGTCTGAGATTGAATATATGCGCCCAAATGCTTGTCTGGCGCCCAGAGAATTTTTTCGCCATTGGCTTTCAAGCTTTCAACAATCTCCAATGCACAACTACTGGTTACCACCCAATCTGCCAGCGCCTTTACTTTGGCCGAAGTATTGGCGTAAACCACTACAGTGTGATCTGGGTGAGCTTGAATAAACTGGGCAAAATCTTCTGGCGGACAGCCCAAGTCTAAGGAACACTCGGCTTGCAACGTGGGCATAAATACACTTTTTTCTGGCGAGAGTATCTTTGCCGTTTCTCCCATAAACCGCACACCCACTACAACTAAATTGTCGGCCTTGTGATCGCGCCCAAAACGCGCCATTTCCAATGAGTCGGACACAAAACCGCCGGTCTGCTCGGCAAGGTCTTGAATATCGCCGTCCACATAATAATGAGCAATTAACACTGCGCCTTGGACTTCTAGCTTTTCCGCTATTTGCGCTTTTAGCTGATCGCGCTCTGAGTCATCCAGCGCTAACCTGCCCACCAAGGGTACTTGTTCCGGCAAAAGACTGTAGTCTGGGAAGAACTGAGTAGACATATTACGTATCATCATAGGGTTATCGAGAAACAAAATTTTAGGTCCAAACGACATCAAATGCGAACACCTATGCTCCACTTTATATAGACGCGCCTGAAAGACCCTCTAAATTCGCACAAAAGTGAGTTGAAACAACCTATATTTAATGGTTCGTTAAACATACATACCAGCCAACGCACAGCATCGGCGTATTTAGAAACTGCACAATTAGAGCAGATAAAAACATGTCACCGAAAAAAATCATTTTTCTCATCACGCCACCAGCAACTGAACACAAGACTAAATCTGAGGCTGAAGAGCAGACAGAGGAAAACCATATATTACTGCCTAAGGCTTTTAAGCAATGCCAATGGAAGGTTACCTGTGCCACCCACAGCGAACTTAGCCTGGGACTGAGTGGTGTTGAGATTGCGGGCAACCCAGCCTCAGGTTATGACCTTATATGGCCCGTGGGCTTTGGTCCTAAAAACGGCTTTTTAGATCGGAGCGCGCTACTTGCAAGCATTGCCCCCAGCCAGTTTATCACCCCTATCTCTAAGCAAATTTTGCATCACGGAAAAAGTGCATGGGTTAAATATTGTCCAGAAACTCACATTTCTAACAATCCCAACACGCTGCTCAAAACATTATCAGATAGAGGAGGCGCGTGGGTGCTCAAACCCATGGCTGGAAGTTTTGGCAGAGATGTACAAGTCATCAACGCCAAACAAGGCCCGGCCATAAGAAAACTTTTTGCGCAAGCACCTGGCATGTACTTTTGCCTGCAGCGCTTTTTACCAGAAATTACCCTAGGAGAAATTCGCACGTTGGTAGTTGGCGGGAAAATTATTGGCAGCTATCTACGCAAACCCTCAGATGGGCTGCACGCCAATTTAGCGCAAATGGCCAATGCAGAAAAAGCCACTCTCGAAAGGCCGGCGGCTAAACTGGTTGCGACAATACAGCAAGACCTAATCGTTAACCGCATTGGTTTTGCAGCCATAGACACGGTTGGTAAGTGGCTAATGGAAGTGAATGTTGCGAACCCCGGTGGTTTGGGCACATTAAACCGTTTATACGATCAAGATGTTGGGCCAGAGGTAGTGAAGGCTATTGAGCACTTTTAAAACTTAAAATGCTCACTTGAGCTCCTCGTTTTGCACTGATCCAATTGTCTTTAACTAAAACGCTCCGCGTCATTTAAGACAGCCAAAAACTAAACAGACCCACCATCTACCCGAATTACAGTGCCAGTGGTAAAGCTCGCAGAACTACTGGCCAGATACAACGCCGCTCCAACTATTTCATCAGGTCTGCCACCGCGACCTAGAGCTTGAGTAGATTTTGCTCTGCGCTCAAAGGCGGGCATATCCCAGGCTTTAGAAATATCCGTTAGAAATGGACCCGCAGCAATACAATTAACTCGGACACTTGGCCCAAGGGCAAATGCAAATGACCGCGTTAGCGCATTCAAACCTGATTTCGCTGCACCGTAAGGTTCAGATGCCGGCGAAGGAGAGAGCGATGCAACGCTACTAATATTAATGATACTGCCGCCCCCGCCCTCTGCCATGCGCTCACCCACGTTCGCCATCAGGCGAAACGGCCCTTTTAAATTTACGCCAATGACCTTATCAAAGAGCTCTTCGCTTACTGAGGACAATTTGTCATATAAAGGCGACATACCAGCGTTGTTGATGAGTATGTCAATGCGCCCGAAGCGCGCGTATGCGGCTTCGACTAAAGCGTCAATCTGACCCCAATGGCCAACATGACAGCCGTATGCCAAAGCTTTTTGCCCTAAGGCTTCTATCTCTGCGGCTACACTGGCACATGCATCTGCCTTTCGGCTAGTGATCACAACGTCTGCACCACGAGCTGCTAATGCCAAGGCCATTTCTCGACCTAGCCCCCGGCTACCGCCCGTTACCAAAGCCACCTTACCGGTAAAATCAAACAGCTCATCCATTTGCACGCTCTCCCAAGCTCTCTTTAAATCTCATCAATGAAAATCCGTAGCCATCAGTTGTAGCACCAAATGCCATCGAGGTTAAGACCTCTCTGCGAGACTTCGCTATTGTAGTGAACGCACTTGAGAAAAATTAGACGGTCCAGAATAGTTGGTTATAAGCCATCAAAGATAAGTCGTTCTGGCAGCATTCTACTTTGGCTTTTTACAATGCTAATATCTGGATCTTCGGATAGCTGTTTCCATCGATTTATGGCCGCAGAGGGGAAGAGCAGACACAACTTAGCAGCGGCTCATCCTGAGCTGAAATTATTTGGGGCAAGTCTCCGCTGTTCAGACGACCACCCCGCCATTATGGCAACACCTACAAAGCGGATATTTAGAGGACAACTATATGGGTATGTTAGACGGCAAGATTGCATTGGTCACTGGTGCGGGCGGCGGCTTGGGTCGAGCTCACGCTATTTTGCTAGCTAAAGAAGGCGCTAAAGTAGTCGTGAATGATTTAGGCGGCGCTAGAGATGGTACCGGGGCCAGCGCATCAATGGCGGATGGCGTTGTTGAGGAAATTATCGCAGCTGGCGGCGAAGCAGTTGCCCACTACGGCTCCGTAACCTCCAGAGAAGACGCTGAAGGCATGGTCAAAGCAGCCGCAGACAGCTTTGGCAAAATCGATATACTAATTGCAAACGCCGGCATTCTGCGAGATAAGTCCTTCAAGAATATGACCGACGATATGTGGGATGTGGTTATGGACGTGCACCTGCGCGGCACCTACTTAGTCACTAAGGTTGCCTACGACGCAATGATTGAGCAAGGCACTGGCGGACGCATCATTATGACCAGCTCAACCTCTGGCTTACTAGGCAACTTTGGCCAAACTAACTATGGTGCAGCCAAAGCTGGTATTGCTGGCTTTATGCGATGCTTGTGGCTTGAAGGTATGAAATATGGGATCACGGTAAATGTCTTGGCTCCCACCGCTACTTCTCGCCTAACAACCGACATATTGCCTGAAGACATCCAAGAGGACTTTCCACCCGAAGCCGTTTCACCGCCTGTGGTTTGGCTGTGTACGGATGACGCCAAAGATGTCAGCGGAAGACAGTGGCTGGTAGCGGGCAACAGTGTTTCACTACTGAGCTGGCAGGTAACCCCTATAGCCCAACGCAGCGCAAGTGGAGATGTATGGGACGTAGCAGAAATTGGTGAGAAAATACTCGCCAGCAAAGAAAGTTGGCCGCCGGTCAATCCATTACGCGGCGCTTAATCTCGCCTTTCACTTTTACAGAGCGAAAAAATATGAACTTTGGTTTTACACAAGAACAAAGCCTACTCAGAGATCAGGTTGAGCGGTTTATCAAAGAGGCATGCCCAATGCCTAAGGTACGAGAAATCGCAGCCAGCGAGAGTCGTTTCGATAGTACTTTATGGCAACAAGTAGCCGATCTGGGTTGGCTAGGCTTAACCATTCCAGAAGCACACGGCGGCCTAGGCTTAAAATGGATAGATCTCACCGTGGTACTTGAGGCCGCGGCTGAGGGGCTTTGCCCGCTACCCATTGCGTCCCAGGCATTGGCCAGCGCAGCAATTCTGACTTGCGGCAACGATCAACAGAAGAACGATTGGCTGCCAGCCATGGCGGCGGGCAAAACTATTTGCACCATTGGCTTGTACGACGAAGCCAACTGGATTGACCCTAACGCTATTACAGCCGAAGCCCACGCCAACGAAGCTGGCTATGAATTGAAAGGTATTAAGCCCTTTGTCAATGACGCCGCTGCTGCCGACTATCTACTTTTGGCGGTCAACGCGCCTAACGGTTTAGCCTTGGCCGCGGTAGCGAAAGACAGCGTTAAGATTACTCATCAGCCAACAATGGATACCACCAAGCCAATGGCGAGTGTTGACCTAAACGGTGTGAGTATCAGCGCTGAATTCCTGCTGCCTATGAGCGAGGACCAATTAGCGTTTTTAACGGACTGCGGCGCGGTGGCCACCACTGCTGAAATGGTCGGCGCTGGCGCGGCCATTTTGGAAATGACTAGCAACTACGCAAAAGAGCGTATTCAGTTTGGTAAGCCAATTGGTCAGTATCAAGGGGTAAAACATCGCTTAGCTGATATGTACGTAGATTTAGAGAGCTACCGCTCGCTTAGTTACTACGCCGCATGGTCGGTAGATGATGATATTGAAGGCCTAGCTAAGGCCGTGTCTTTGGCAAAAGGCTATGCCTCGGATGCCTTTGCACAAATTGGCATAGACGGCGTTGGTCTGCATGGCGCTATTGGTTTCACTGCAGAATACGATGCGCAACTTTACTTAAAGAGATCTAAATGGGCCCGTCCAATGTACGGCGACTCTGACTATCACATGGACCGAATCGCAACCTTAGGAGGTTTGTAATGGATTTTGATTACACCGCAAGCGAACAATCTTTTCGCGAAGAAGTACGCAGTTTTATTAGTGAAAACCTACCGCCCAAAAAAGAACGCGGCAAAAACTTTCTTGCCAGTTGGCTAGAAAAAGTCCGTGCCAGAGGCTGGGTTGGTTTTGCTTGGCCAAAGGAATTCGGCGGAAGCGAAGGCGGCCTTATAGAACAAACCATACTGCGTGAAGAGATGGCGCTGGCTAAAGCACCACCACTGGGCACCTCAATGATGGGCCTAGCATGGGTAGGACCGGGTATTATGCAATACGGCACTGAAGAGCAAAAACGCAAATTTATCCCAGACATTCTGGACAGCAAAGTCACTTGGTGCACAGGTTACTCTGAACCTAATCACGGATCTGACTTAGCGGCTATTCAATGCAAAGCAGAGCTTAGCGGCGACCATTATCTGGTCAATGGACAAAAGATTTGGACCACTGGCGCGCCTTGGTCACAGTGGATTATTTTGCTCACACGGACTCAATTTGACGTGAAATCTAAGCACGACGGCATTACCTGCTTTTTAGTACCAATGGATGCCCCTGGTGTCGAAGTTCGCCCCATACAAAATATGGCTGGCGATAAGCACTTTGCAGAAATTTTCTTTACAGACGTTCAAGTACCGGTGGAAAATAGATTGGGCGCTGAAGGCGAAGGCTGGAATGTGACCGTATCTGCGCTGGCCAACGAACGATCCAGCATTGGTGAAGTAACCCAAATGTTCGAGAAACTCGCAAACCTCAAAGAACTGGTTAAAACCACAAGCAAGCAGGGCCAACCGGCCAGCATGGACCCTAAAGTAAGGCGCACCATTGCGCGCTTTGAAATGAAAGTTGCGGCCATGAAATTCAACGGCCTACGCTATCTGACAAAGCAAATTAAAGGCGAACCGCTTACCTCAGAGACTTCGGTAAATAAGCTACATCGTGCGAGCTTGGAAATTGAAATCGATGATTTTGCAGTGCAACTAATGGGGCAAGCAGGCTTACAATTGCGCGGCGGAGAAAGTGCTGTGGACGGTGGCACTTGGTCTAAATCTGCTTTGAACTGGCCTAATGTTGTAATTGGAGGCGGCACGCCGAATATTCAGCGCAACATTATTGCTGAGCGTTTATTAGGCCAGCCCAAAGACTAACAATAAATATTTTTTAGGCGCGAGCTGAGCGCAAATCTGGACTACTCTGGGTTTGCGCCTCAGCCCATCCTGCTTTTAGCTGCCCTATCTGTACTCTCTCACTTAGCCCTAAAATCTAACCTTACTAAAGCCTTACAAAACACCTTTCAAATTGCCCTCAAATAACTTTTTGAAACAGGTTTAACGCTAACCTCGACTCTTAACTCGCAGTGCACCGGCCAAAGACTTTTTCCCATGCACTTCGGTAAATTGATCGCCCTGCCAAACACACTCACCGCCAACAAAGACACCACCCACTACACCATCTGACCGGTTAACCAGTTGGTGGCAACCAAACACGTCTCGATACTGGTACTGAACATTGGCCTCACCATCGTATTTAACCAAGTTGGTTGGGTTAAATAGCGCCATATCCGCTCTCGCACCCACTTCCAGCCGACCCACATCTAAGCCAAAAAAGTCTGCTGGCTCTTGAGTAAGGCGGCTAAGCATGTGGCTGAAGACTTCTTCGGAATCTTGCAAGCCAATTTTTAATGCGCGCAAATTACCGTCAAAGAAAGCCATATTAGTTACGTGCGCACCACTGTCATTGAATCCGGGCAATAGCTTGGGATGTAACAGCAATTGCTTAATCACTTCCGGATTTTTATTTGCAGCCACGTAATGCCAATGCAGATCACGGTCAAAATGATATAGCAGGGCCAAAAAAAACTCCGCCTCACCAGCAACGTCTTTGCCCATGGCTTCGAATGCTCGCAATTCTTCAGCATCTTCAACAATTTCGGCCATACCTAACCAAGCAACATAACGCTGATAAATCCAAGCCATGGACTTATCTAACCAAGGGGTCACCACAGACCGATAAATGACCATATCGTTAAGGTCTCGGGTGAGGAATTCATTTTCTATACGCAAAACACGACGTAAATGCGCAATATTAAAACCACTCTTACCACGCATCCACATCTCGCGAAAAGCTTCAACGAACTCTGGCTCACTAAGAATTTCACGACGTTTCGCAACATCCTCAAGTTCCGTCGCAATCAAACGACGCAATAGTGGGTCGGCCTCGGCTAACGGACTGACGGCGCCCTCAGAATAAATACGGAACGGTGCACTCAGCGCCTGCATGCGGAAATTGCCCTGCAACAAGTCGGTATTAAGCAGATTTGCAAAGAGCAACGCACGAGATTTGTTCATGCGGTTGTTCACACTGTCGATGGCGGCTAGGGCTGTCACTTTAAGCGGCTTACCATAGATTCTGCCGCTACTGAGCATAAACAAACGAGCAGTTAGCAAACCATTGTCTGTGGCGGGGGTCATTTGCCAAACTCGGTCGTGCTTACGCAGCACATCCGTCAGTGTCTTATACTCGGCAAAACTGGCGTATTGGGTAGGGATGCGTTTTTCGAGATTTGGCTCATTCGCCAAAAAGTGTAACGGCAGGCCATCCGTCGACATACCCATATAACCGTCTTCTAGCGCCTCCTCTAGGATAGCCGTCATACGCAACAATTCAGTGCCCGTTGGTTGGCGGCTAATACTGTCTTGCAGCCCCATCACCTCAATGCGCAGCATCGAGTGCGGCAAAAACGGCGCCATATTTGCCGACAGTGGCAGTTCATCTAAATGTTCTAAGTATTCC
>CAJWNY010000001.1 GCA_913043815.1 uncultured Gammaproteobacteria bacterium | reverse complement strand
TGTTGGACGGATATGTCTGCGAAACGCACAAGCAACTAACCGCCCATAAGCGTCATCGGAAAAACTAAATAAAGAGAGAGATGAATATGAATACTATGAAACTTTTAATCGCTACGTTGTTTACGCTTTGCTTTAGCTCAGCTATCGCGGAAAACGAGAAGGCCACTATTGGCGATGTAGAGATGGCGGTCAGCAGCAACAGCCCGGCTTTTGAGGCAGTAAAGCAAAAGTTGGGGAAATGGGAAGGCCAGATGACTCAATCCTTAGATGGAGCAGTGTTTGATGTTTTTTATGAGTACAAACTCACTTCTGGCGGCAACACTATCACTGAGACCATTGTTGAAGATGGCGTTGAAATGCTGAGCACCTATAGTGACGAAGACGGGAAGTTAGTGGTGAAGCACTACTGCGCTCTTGGCACAGAGCCTGTATTCAAAGTAAGCGGCATAAGTTCATCGAGCATGAGTATCAGTCTCGACGAAGCGAAAAATGATTTGCACACAGGGCATCACAGCTTCGTAACTGGAATGACATGGACTACAGATTCGCAAAACCCAAACTCAATGGTCTTTGAAAATTCAGTAAGCCTTGACGGAAAACTTACGACCAACACAGCGACCCTAAAGCGCAGCATGTAAATAGCCCTGAACATAGGAAAGAATGTGAAAGAGAGGGGTAGTGAAAACTGCCTCGCCTTACAAGCCTCATCAGTATAGCCTTACCAAAATTATAGTCAGAATTGCGCTCACATTGCGCTCACATATAATTATCACTATACTTAAAGAAAATATATTTTTCGTAAACTCATGTTTTTTATAGATTATTTTATTAAAATAATGAGTAGTATAATTAGACCTACTGATTACGAATCAGTCGCTCTACCAACTGAGCTATCCCGGCAATAATCTAAACCGTACAAAATAAGGACCAAGACAAGCCGATTATTTTTACGCCTAAATACTTGAGCGTACCTGAGATGTAGTTTGCCTTTCCTGATCTTACCTGGGTAGGGTCAAACTCAGAGCGAGAGCTGGCAAGTTACTCTTTGGACCCGTCCTTGGGCTCAATACGAACGCAAAATTCTGGCCAACTGTTCTATTCAACTAGTGAAGCCAAAACTTTGCGGGTACCCTTAAAAGGCCGGCGTCCGTGCATAACCAAAAAATTATCTACCAGCGCCACATCACCTGTCTGCCATGGAATGTCAAAACTCAATTCATCCGCTAGCTCTATCGCCACAGACATGTCAATGTGATCAATGGCTGTGCCATCGCCAAAGCAAATTGATTTTTCGCCACTATTACGCGAGTCTTTCCAGCCCCGAAAAGCAGCAATCAACTGATTAAAAAATACGCTGCGGCCGTCAGCCAATTCGCGAATCGCGGGTAATACTGGTGTGGTTACGCTGAGTGATTGGTCTGCTTGCCAAGACCAGGAGTAACCTAATTTAATCAGTTTGGCCTCGGCTTCAATTTGAGTTTGCGCAGTCAACGTACTGCCCCAACTGCGACCCTGGCCGGAATCTAAATCATCATGCAAGGGCATAGTCTGGGAATAACGAACTCCTTTAGCAAGGCACATAGCAACCAATTTCGGTGCTTGCTGTCGCAAACGATTGAGCAAAATGTCTGAGCGACAGATGGGGGTAGCTCCACCTGAGTCTGCGGCTTGCTCACAGTAGAAGAACAGTCGCGACGGATAAACCGGTGTTTGGGCCATTTCGTGGTGTAAAAAAATGGACACATTGGCTGGCGCTTCGTTAGCGGTGAACACGCGCTCAGTACGATTACGTCGCACAGCATTAGACAACGAATCTGCATAGGTGAAGTTCGGCCAAGCAAACGCGCGTATCAATTGGTCAAAGTCTCGATCGCTTTGTATACCAAAGCCACGCAACAGAATTGCCCCACGAGCACTTAACTGCGCACTCAATTCTTCTCGACGGCCCTCTACCCAAGCGCACGCTTGTTGCAGGCTGCTACCGATAACGTCCGAACGTATTGAGTAAAGTAACGGAAACACATCATCTTGATTATATTCCTGCTGACCTTGGATTTCGTTCTGCTCAATCATAACTTGCCTCGTAATGCGCCAATTGTCTTAGCCCACTTGTCTATTAGTCATAGATAGAGTGAAACGTATTAAACGCCTTTTCACAGAACGTGCCAGGATCGTTGAAGCGACGATTTTGATTCAAGCTCGATATGGCTGCCATTTCGTCAACTGTTAGCATGAAGCCCGACAGCGACAAGTTTTCAAGCAACCGCTGAGGATTGCTGGTTTTGGGAATGACTGCAGTACCGCGCTGTAAGCCCCAACGCAAAACAACCTGTGCTGGCGTTGCGCCAGTGCGCTGTGCAGCAGCCAAAACTACGGACTGGGTCAATACAGTTTCTGCCTCACTTGCCATATCTAGCGCCACATACGAAAGCGAGCCGAGGGGAGAAAACGCAGTCACCGCAATATCATAAGACTGAGCAGTACGTATCAAAGCCTCTTGCGTCAGGTAGGGGTGAGACTCAATCTGCAACATTGCCGGTTTTATGTTGGCATAATTCATTAGGTCATGCAGCAAGCTGGCGCTGTAGTTACAAATACCAATTTGGCGCGCCAATTTTGCATCAACCAATTGCTCCATTGCCGCCCAGGTTTCGCTGAGTGGCACACGATCTAATTGCATACTCGGCATTTCAGCGGAGGGGTTAAATAGCCACTCTGGCGGATAGCGATCCTGAAAATCTACAAAGCTTAGCGCGATTGGAAAGTGCACCAAATAGAGGTCGAAATAATCCAGCCCTAAATCGTTCAGAGATTTTCGACAGGCCGCTTCTACATACCTTTTACGGTGATAGGTGTTCCAGAGTTTAGAGGTTACCCAGAGCTCTTCACGTGAACAAAGACCCTCTGCAATTGCACGAGCAATGCCTTCCCCTACTTGAACTTCATTGCCATAATCAGCGGCACTGTCTAGGTGCCGATAGCCCGCTTTAATCGCATCATAGACTGCCAGAGCAACCGCATCGGAATCAATCTTCCAAAGCCCTAAGCCCACAGCGGGCATGACCTGATCTGCCACATTGATTGTTTGTGTCATTACAAAATCCTGGTTAATTTTATTTTTTCGCAAAGGATGCTCTAAGGGGGTCGGCCCTCTACACCGTCGGTCCATTTGGACTAATTTAGGCCAACAGCGCGCTCAGAGCGTTAGCTTCTATAAACGCCTCAATGTCTAAAGCTTGCCCTGTCGCCATTGATTGCTGCGCCGCACTGGCAACGATCATTGACCACATACCCTGCATCGCCGTGGCGCAGCTTACCGACTTGCCCTCGAGCTGATCGACAAATGCGATATGTTCATAATAAGTAGAACCATGGTGGCCACTCTGCTCCAACGCTCGGGTGTAGCTCACGTCCATTTTTTTCGAAACACCCAGTTCGCCCTTTAAAATCTCAACCGTGGTGGTTGATTCTGCCCTTTGCTGAAAGTTGAAACTTTCCTCCGCAACAAGTTTGCCTTTATCGCCAACAATAACTATTTGTTCATTAAAATCAGGACAAAACATATTTAACGTAAGGCTGGCGCGCACACCGTTGCTATAGTCTATGACCACGTAAGCATGGTCGTCTATATCCGATCGCTCACCATTTTTTTCAAAATCTAAAAAATTGACAGCCTGGCCACCACTCGCATAGACCCGGCTTGGTCTAGCTTGGGCCAACATATTTATTAGGTCAAAATAGTGACAGCATTTTTCTACTAGAGTGCCGCCGCTGAAGCGGTTAAATTTATTCCACTGACCCACCTTGTCCAAAAACGGTGGGCGGTGCTCGCTAACACTGATGGTTTTGACTTCGCCGAGTGAGCGGCGGTCTAATGCCTCATGAAATGCCTCTACATACTGAGCCTTGTAGCGATACTGCAAGCCGATTTGAATAAATGAACTATAGGTCGCACTCATAGCTACTATGTCAGCAGCATCCTGCAAATCCGTGGCCATAGGCTTCTCAAGGAAAATCGGTTTGAGCGAGGCTACCGCAACCTTAAGCACTTCAAAATGTGTGTAATTAGGGGTGCAGATCATCAAGGCATCCACTTCAGGGTCGCTACAGGCAGAATGCAAATCTGAGTAACGCACCAAAGTGTCAGTGCTGAATTTTTTAAAATTTTCTTCTGCGCTGTCTAAGCTATGAGCTTGGGTATCAAAAATTCCGTGCACTCGAGCGCGCCCTAACATTGCGGCAACGCGCATATGCTCCTGCCCAATGGTTCCCGTACCAATTATTACCAAGTTATGCCGGGGCGCTTCTTGAGCATATAGATATCTGTCGCCCTCGGTCACATGGCGTTGACCCGGCGAACTCTCAAACATCCGTAGTCTAGTTTTGGTCAATTTTTCGATCCATTTTATTCAGCTCATAACTTCGTTAACAGCATAACCGCTAGGAAGACTAAAGGTTAGTTGTACTCTCAGCAGCATTATTAAAGATATAGCGCCACCAGGCTATAAGGTTGAGTCCAGACAGCGTGAAAATCAGCGGCCAGAAAAGGTTACTTATACCGCCTACCAAGCCAATTGGCGAAAACAGCAAATACAAAGCGACTACACAGGACATTAATGTAACGGCGCAAGGCACAGCATAGGACCAAGGCTGCATGTCTACTTTATTGGTTGCTGTGTAAGTCCAAAGCTCAGCGCGCGGATACAAATGCCCCACTACCAGTAATATAGAGACTTCAATTACAAAAAGAATGGCGTAAAGATGCAAAAAGTGAATATCTACCACTTGCTTGAAAACAAACTGTAAGAGCCCGTAGGCGATAACGTGAAAAATAATTACCAACTTTGGTCCGAGTGCTGGAACATGGCGTGTAAACAACCCGACAATAACAATGGCGATTATCGGAATGTTGTAAAACCCGGTGAAAACTCGAATGACCTGCCACAATCCTTCAGCGGCAAACTGCAGTAGAGGCGCCACAACAAAAGAAAACAACGCAATTACAATGCTGGCGCGCTTTGCCACTTTTAGCAAAAGCGCATCATCTACCACAGCAATGCCCCGAGACATCTTGTATGGCAAATAGACGTCTAAACAAAATAATGTAGCTGCGCTATTGAGTAATGAGTTAAATGAACTGAAAACCGCGCCCAGTAGAACAGCCAAAAAGAACCCTGTGGCCTCTACAGGCAGCACATCACGAACCAATCTTGGATAGGCCAAATCAATAGAGGCTAGGCCACCTTCATCACCCACACCCCCGTACAGGTGATAGGCAATCACCCCAGGCAACATCATCATGAAGGGAACTAAGACCTTAAAAAAACCAGAAAACAAAACGCCCTTTTGACCTTCAGCGAGATTTTTCGCAGCCAAAGTTCTCTGAATCACATATTGATTTGTGCACCAATAAAACAGGTTCGCAAAAATCATTCCGGTAAACAGCGTGGCGAAGGGCGTAGGGTCAAACTCTGAACCGATGGCATTGAGCTTTTCAGTGTCACTATTTGCGACTGTATAGAGCCCTTCGCCAATGCTACCTTGGCCCAGCTCAGCAAGTCCCAGAATGGGCACTGTGATACCAATGATGAGCAAGCCGATTCCATTTAATGTATCTGAAACCGCAACAGCTTTGAGCCCGCCAAAGACGGCGTATCCAGCACCTAGGCACCCAATTACAACAATCGTCAATGCTAGCGCTTGGCTGTATGGAATATTCAACAGAGCGGGCACGTCGAAAAGTTGCAACACAGCAATTGAGCCGGCGTATAGCACTGATGGTATCGTAATCAGCCCATAGCCGATCATGAACAAGACCACTGACATTCGCCTCACACCGGCGTCGAACCGGTCGTTTAGAAATTGGGGTAAGGTAGCGAATGCCCCGGCTAAGTAGCGCGGCAAAAATAGAAAAGCCATACAAATAGTGGCGAAGGCAGCGGTTACCTCCCAACCCATGCTACTGAGATTAAATCCATAAGCGGAGCCGTTTAGACCAATCAATTGTTCGGCGGACAAATTGGTTAACAGCATTGAACCGGCTATAAAAATTGCACTTAACCCTCGACCAGCTAAAAAATAACCGTCTCGAGTGTCTACTTCGCTTTTGGTTTTTTGATAAGAGATCCATCCCACTAGACCCATAAAAAAGCAGCAACTTATCAGCGCGGTGATAGTTTCATAAGTCGTCAAGTAATTCCCCACTCCAAAGTACCAAAGTCTCATATTTCTCAGTGCTTCTAATTAGAAGAACCATACGCAAACGAGGCTTTACCCACCATTGAGCCAATGGATAATGGCGCAAGAACTGCCAGTTTGGGCCTGCTAAAAATCAACCACTTGCGTCTATTGGGTAGTAATGGGGAGGTATTAATTTTGTTTACTAGGCGCCAAAGCTTTTCATGCAAGTGAGGCTTAGATTTATGAGGGCAATCCTTTGTGCAAAGTTGCATAAAAGGTAATTCGCCCAGCATAAGGGAGCTCGGCAAATATTCTCCAAGCCCCGACATCGGTCAGTAGTAAAAAGCCTAGCTCGCCGGAACATCTAGAGCAATAAGGTTTTGCAGCAATTCGCGACCAGCAGTTCGCGGATTAACTTTCTTATCAATCTTGCTAACGATTCCTTCGGCATCGATATAAAAAGTCCAGCGCTTAGCCATTCCCCCAGAGCCCAAAACGCCGTAGGCGTCACTCACTGTTTGCGAATCATCTGAGAGAATTGGAAAGTTAGCATTGTTCTGCTCTGCGAACGCTACAGCAGTTTCAACATCGTCTGTGCTGGCCATAAAAAACTGGAACTCAAAGCGGCGAACCTGCTTTTTGCTATCGCGAATTGACTTACACTCTATAGTACAACCCCCGGTGAAAGCTTTCGGGAAGAATGCGAGCACTACATGAGTACCACGAAGATCTGAAAGCTGATAACTGTTGCCATCTGATCCTTGAAGCGTCCAATTGGGCGCAATATCGCCCTCTTTAATCGACGCTTGGGCGAATACAACTGCACTGCTGAGAAAAAAAGCTACTAACCATTTCATGACATATTCCTCTTTGTTTTTGTTATTTTTCGCATAGCTACATTAGCTGAAATAATCGTTATCAAACATAACTGTCAACCTCAGCCTGCACAATGAATGGACCCAAGCCGAGCTCTACATATATTTATAAAGCGCTCTTTAGAACCTGCAAAACATTTTCCATGCCGTCTAACTCGGTCCGTAACCGAAGCACCTCACCCATATGGGCATGGCGCAATTCCGCTAGGGCTTGGGGCCCGTACTTTTCAGGCTGTTGCACCGCATCTTGACCGATTGTCTCTATCTCATCGGCTAAAAAAATTAGTTCTGATTTAAGTTGCCCAATCTTTTCATTGATCGCTGTTTCGTCAATGCTCATATAGCACGCGCGCTTACACGGCTTATATTCCTAGCTAAAAGGCTACTCATAAACTATCGGAGTAGTTTTCTCTAATGGCACCATGATATGGGCAAAATCAGTGCCTTCCCACATGACATAAGGGCCGCCCTCATATGGGCCTCTGGGCAAATCACCAAAGAGAACCTGGGGCACCAAGATCATTAGATGAGGACCTTCCTGAACCCAAGTACCTTTAGATTCGTCCAAATTCATCGGGTTGTCGTTATCTACCGGAATATCGCCAATCAACATGTAGGAAACACCAATAGCATTGGAATCGTTTTTATAAGTCTTTTTATTCATATAAGCGTCGAGCCAACGCTGCCAGGGCGCATCAACACACATAGGGTTCTCGTAGGAGGGAGGCGTTCCTACCATGCATACCCAACCATTGTCGCCCTCACGCAAGACACTATTGTCAGAATCCAAAATTAGCGCG
Source organism: uncultured Gammaproteobacteria bacterium (assembly GCA_913043815.1). Classification (GTDB taxonomy): domain Bacteria; phylum Pseudomonadota; class Gammaproteobacteria; order Pseudomonadales; family Azotimanducaceae; genus UBA4421. The sequence goes on along the minus strand of CAJWNY010000001.1, from coordinate 81,513 downwards.
TTATCGCTGACGTTGCTGGGCGCTGCTGCTGCCGCTAGCTTTATTTTTCCGGCTTTTGAAAGACCGCTTTCATGAATGCCCGCGTATCCACCTCCGGCTTCTTGCTCGTTACCATGAACGCTTTCATGGCCGGTCTTGTGACCGCTGGCAAATACAGGCATGACGAAGACGAACAAAAGGCTAAGTAAGCCAATCACCAAATTCTTTGAAAGCGATTCAAACACTAGAACTCCTTTTAGATTATTCTACCGATTATAGATTAACAGCAATATTGGGGGCAGGTCGACTTCACCGGCATTGATTTGCTCAACTGTGTCAAACCGCAGGCCACTTCGCTAGCCCGGTAAAAGCCGAGCTGGCAAATGCGCCAGCCATCCTAGCCCGACACAAGCTCGGCCGTAACGAGCGTCTTACGCAAAGCCTCTAACCGTCGACGATTTTTACCTAAATCTGAATACCCAACTCTTGAACCCGAACGCACGTCCACAACGTCCGAGCCTTCGCGGATTTGGAATTCTACGTCGTCAACGAATCTAAAAAAACGGGTGCGCGCTTCAGCCCGCAGATAGCCAGACTCAGATTCAACTATCGAGAATGCGGCATCTTCTTGAAGATTTGCCTTAATGGCGGAAATCAGCGCCTGAGGATCTCCCACTGCCGTAAGCGGTTCGATGAAATGCGAACCAGCGCCTGCCGCGCTAGATACGCAGTTGGGAGAAAGTGGGCATGGCTGTATTCTTGGGAATTGATCTGTCACTCTGTCTCCTGCTGAAGCAATGGATATTGTTAAGCACCCGAGCATTATACTGACCCACATAGTGTACTGCCTAAACAAAAACCAAGCCGAGGAAGTCAAGATGAGTGCTCGACGCATAAATATTACTCGCAATAAATCTAGACGACATCTTATATACCTAAAGCACATTTACCTAAGGCAAATCGGCCCAGCGCTGCACATTTCTCGCTAGCACAACACCAGCCACTTATAACGGAGGGATACCCGTATCCAGTGCCTTATGACTTGCCGACTCTACCACTGGCAACTTGGTCTATCAGCGCGCTATTGGACCGGTGCAAAACGCCGTAGACCATGGAGAATCTCTTCAAGAAGCAGTTGCTAAGGCCGGTTGCTTCCTAAATTTTATTATCAAAATAATTGCTATAAAAGATCAAGCGGGTGTTTTAGGCACCATGCTTACGAGGGGAGACGCGCATTACGAACGCGAGGCTGAAAACACCACCGCCAAAATATTACCCCAACTTGAACCCGCCATGATGGCACTGCTGGGACTGGTAATGGGCGTCCTTATTAAAGCTATGTACTTGCCAGTTTTTCAAACTCGCGCAGTAATCGGCGGCTGACCAATTTTTGCAGGTTGTGGCTTTTAACACCGCTCTTAGATTATCCTCTGCTGCATTCTTGAACGTCTCCTGCTCTTATTGTAATCGGTATAACTATGTTGATTGGTCTCACTGGTGGCATTGGTAGCGGCAAAACCGCAGCAGCCAAACATTTTGAATTCTTAGGCATTGATATAGTCGATGCTGACTTAGCCAGTAGAGCTGTAGTGGAGCCAGGACAGCCCGCACTTGAGGCTATAGCTGAACATTTTAGCGCAGCAATAATTGACGCAAAAGGCCGTTTAGACCGAGCTAAACTGCGCAAACTTGTGTTCGCTGAGGAATCAGAACGAAAATGGCTTCAACGCCTACTGCATCCACTGATCAGTGACTATCTGGCTGAGCAAATCAGCAGAAGTAATTCTACTTACTGCCTTCTGGTCAATCCTCTGCTACTGGAATCAGGCCAATCGCAATGGTGCAAAAAAATAGTAGTGGTGGATACGGCTATAGAAACACAAATTCAACGCACAATGTCGCGAGATGAGAACAACCGCGAGCAGGTTCAAAATATTGTAAATGCACAGATGAGTCGGGACGATCGTTTGTCTGCTGCCGATTTTATTTTACTCAATGACCAAGGCATGGATGAGTTGAAATCCAACGTTGAAAAAATCCACCAAAATCTAGTGAATCTATGTCAGAAACAGCCCACATAATTCAATGTCCCACCTGCAAGCAGAGTGTGAAATGGACCCCCAGTAATACTAACCGGCCATTCTGCTCAGAGCGCTGCCGGCTTATTGATTTAGGCGCTTGGGCAGGTGAAGACCACAAAATAGCCGGCGATAGCGAGCCAGAATTTGGTGAGGAGGTCTAACCCGGATAAAGTGGCTGAGCCGCGCAGCTAGTTGTATCTGGATACGGTTGGCTTTTGCTAAATGCACCTCAGTCTTTATCAGATCATCTACTGTGTTCGCCTATCTATGATTAACTATTTAGACTTAACTTCTTCGCACTAACTAAGAGCGATATTCGGCGTTAATACGCACGTATTCGTAGGAAAGATCAGTGGTCCAAATAGTTTCACTGGCGTCACCACGTCCCAAGTCGATGATAACGCTGAATTCATCTTCAGCCATGACGCCGGCTCCAGCAGCTTCAGTATAAGTCGGCGACATTAACCCACCACTTGCTACTTCAACTTTGTTCAACCAAAGCGCCACATTCGAGACATTCAAATCTACAACTTCAGCCCGGCCGATGGCCATGCAAAATCGCCCCCAATTGGCATCCCCGGCAAATAGCGCAGTCTTCACCAATGGCGATTCAGCAACGGTATAAGCAACTTCTAAACACTCTTGCGCAGATGCACCACCAGTGACTTGAACCGCAACAAACTTAGTCGCACCTTCCCCATCTCTAACGATAGCTTGAGCCAAAATTTGCGCCACCTGAGTTAAACCTTCTCGCAATTGCTGATAAGCCAAGTCATCTTGAGAAACTATCGCAGCAGCGTTGCTTTGAGCTGTAGCAGAGACCATAAAGCAGTCGTTGGTCGAGGTATCGCCATCTACAGTAATTCGGTTGAAACTTTCATCGGCTATGTCTTTCACCATTACCGACAATAGTGCTTGTGAAATATTTGCGTCACATCCGACAAACCCAAGCATGGTCGCCATATTAGGTTTAATCATGCCTGAGCCTTTGGCTATTCCGGTAATTGTTACCACCTCACCGCCAACTAACACCTGTTGACTCAAAGCTTTGGCAACGGTGTCCGTTGTCATAATTGCAGCAGCAGTCTGAAGCCAAGCGTCCGAGCAAAGATTGGCAACGGCGTTTGTTACGGCTCTTTGCAGGGCAGGTACATTTAGTCTTTCACCGATAACCCCCGTTGAGAACGGCAAAACATTGACTAAATCTATATCGAGACGCTCAGCCACATGGTTGCAGACTGCGTCTGCATCTTGATGTCCCAATTCACCCGTAGCAGCGTTTGCATTACCACTGTTAATTACCCACGCACGGCAGTACGCTTGTCTTTCTCTCGCAAGTTGTACTGGAGGGGCGATAAAAGAAGATTGGGTATACACACCAGCAGTTGTCGTGCCTGGAGCGAAGGAAAAAACGGCTATATCATCACGATCGACAGATTTAATCCCGGTTCTAGCCGTGCCCATTTGAATGCCTGGGACCTCCAGCAATTTTCCGGGCACTGATAAATTAACTGCCATCTATTTCTCCAAACCGCAATGATCAAAAGCACTCACTAACGGCGCGCTCCAAACAGCACTGTTTAGAGCGTTCCTGCTGTCGTTATACGGTGCCGTGGCATTGTTTATATTTGCGTCCCGACCCACAAGGGCAGGGTTCATTGCGCCCCACTTTAGGTTGGTTGCGCACAAAGGTTTCACCTTTGGGATCTACTTGATTAGCAGATCGAACCAGCGCATCTTCAGCGCCCATACCTTGGGCATTGCTGTGCTCAAAATTCATACGCTTCGCAGCCTCTAGACGCCGTAATCTTTCCTGAGCTTCAACTTCTTCCGGGCTTTCAATCTGCATGCGCGACAGCATACGAACCAGTTCATACTTAATATCAAATAGGAGATTTTGAAATAACTCAAAAGACTCTCTCTTGAACTCTTGCTTAGGTTGCTTTTGTGCATAAGCTCGTAAATGAATGCCTTGTCGCAGGTGGTCCATAGACGCCAGATGCTCTTTCCATTTTTGGTCTAAAATTTGCAGCATCACTTGCTTCTCTACTAGCCGCATGTTGATATCAGCAGTCGTCCACTCACCTTCTTTTTGCAAATACTCGGTTTCCAGCTGGGTTAATATACGGGCGCAGAGTTTTTCTTCATCTAGGGAGTCATCTTCGTCTAACCATTTTTCGATGGGTTGAGTGCTGGTGAATTCCGCGGCCAACGCCCCTTCTAAACCACTTACATCCCACTGCTCGATTAAGCTTTCACGCGGGATATATTGACCAATAAAATCATATACAACCTCTTCACGCAGGCCTTCAATGGTCGCACTGATATCTTGAGCTTCCATTAACTCGCGACGCTGCTGATAGATTACCTGGCGTTGGTCGTTGGATACATCATCGTACTCGAGCAAATTTTTACGGCTGTCAAAGTTGTGCCCTTCTACCTTGCGTTGAGCGTTTTCAATAGAGCGATTAATCATCTTGTGTTCAATGGCCTCGCCCTCTTCTGAGCTAAGCCGCAACATCATATTTCGCACGCCTTCGGTGACAAAAATACGCATTAAGTTGTCATCTAATGACAAGTAAAAACGGGTTGAGCCTGGGTCACCCTGACGACCAGAGCGGCCTCTCAATTGGTTATCTATTCGCCGAGATTCATGACGTTCAGTACCAATAATATGTAGACCACCAGATTCAAGCACTTTGTCGTGCCTAACCTGCCAATCTGCCTGAACTTGACTCTTGTCCCCTTCACTAGCGTTGTCTAACTTGCTCAGTTCGGATTCTAAGCTACCGCCTAAAACAATGTCTGTACCACGGCCAGCCATATTTGTCGCAATGGTGATAGATCCAGCTCGACCTGCGTCGGCAATAATATCTGCCTCGCGCTCATGCTGTTTGGCGTTCAGCACATTGTGCTCTACCTTTCTACGGTTAAGTTCGGCAGACAGGAGTTCTGAGCTTTCAATGGAGGCGGTACCCACTAAAACCGGCTGTCCTTTTTTAATGCATCCTTCAATGTCCTCAACAATCGCATCGTATTTTTCAGCCAATGAGAGATACATAAGGTCATTTCTGTCCTGCCGAACCATAGGCCTGTGCGTAGGCACCACCACCACGTCTAAACCGTATATTTGTTTGAATTCAAATGCTTCAGTATCTGCGGTACCGGTCATACCCGACAGTTTATTGTAAAGGCGAAAGTAATTTTGAAAGGTAGTAGACGCCAAAGTCTGGCTCTCATTCTGAATTGGCAGGCCTTCCTTAGCTTCGATCGCCTGGTGGATACCATCAGACCAGCGTCGCCCGGGCATTGCTCTGCCCGTATGCTCATCGACGATCACCACCTCAGAATTAGTAATCATATAATCCACGTCGCGCTTGAATAAAGAGTGCGCTTTTAATGCGGCTAATACATGGTGCAATAGATTGAGGTTGCTAGATGAATAGAGACTATCTCCTTCCGATAGCAGCTCTAACTTAATAAGCGCATCTTCGACCTTTTGATGGCCTAGTTCGGTAAGTTCTATTTGCCTATTTTTTTCATCGACGGTGAAGTCAGCCGTTGGCTCTGGCACTTCGTCGCCGAATACCCTAGGCGTATCGTCAAAAGGCTGTTCAATCAGTGTAGGCGCCACTTGATTCAGGACCTGATAAAGCCGGGTGCTTTCTTCAGCAGCCCCGGAAATAATCAGCGGAGTTCGCGCTTCATCAATAAGAATTGAATCCACCTCATCAATCACCGCAAAGTTAAGCTCGCGCTGAATTCTATCTTCAACCGTAAATGCCATATTGGTGCGGAGATAATCGAAACCGAATTCATTGTTGGTGCCGTAAGTAATGTCTGAACTATAGGCCAGCAGCTTGTCCGGAGTAGGCTGGTTGGATTGAATAATACCAACGCTCAGACCCAATGCTTCATAGATCGGCGACATCCATTCAGCATCACGCTTTGCCAAATAGTCGTTAACAGTTACAACATGAACGCCCTTACCCGAGAGCGCGTTGAGGTAACACGGCAAGGTCGCCATCAGAGTCTTACCTTCACCTGTGCGCATTTCCGCAATACGCCCTTCATGCAACGTAATACCACCGATCATCTGCACGTCGAAATGGCGCATGCCTTTGGCTCGCTTAGCGGCTTCCCGCACAGCTGCAAAAGCCTCGGGTAACAGCTGGTCTAGCGATTCACCGGCATTATTCCTAGCACGCAGATCAGCGGTGAATTGAATCAAATCTGTATATGAGTCGAAGATCGCTTCTTGATTGTTCACCAAATCCACGACTTTTTGCATGCGTGCAAGTTCTCGTGAATTCTTCGTACCAAAAAGTCTCGTTAAAAAGTTAGCCATGGTCTAAATTTACATGTGCAAGAAATGAAGTGAAGCATTGTAGCGGTTGAACGACTATTTCTATACCGGCAAATTCAGCCAAAGAGACTTAAAATGGGGCAAATTGTAGAACTACAATTCATTGGAGATTTTTATCCGCGGTTAACAAACTTGGCTGGATTGATAGCTTTACCTTTGCGTAGAACTTCAAAGTGCACGTGAGGGCCAGTCGACCTACCGCTGCTGCCCATCTGTCCAATAACGTCGCCCCTTTTTACCGTCTGGCCAGGGGCAACTAATAACGAGTCATGATGCCCGTAGCGAGTAATCACGTCATTGCCATGATTTACTTCTACCATCATTCCGTAACCATCGCGCCTACCCGCGAAAGTGACTACGCCGTTCGCCACGGCGATAACATCAGAACCATGACGTCCGGCAAAGTCCATGCCGGCATGCCAGGCTTGCTTGCCATTGATAGGATCCACGCGCTTTCCAAAGGGAGAAGACATCCAGCCTTGGGTAATAGGCCTTCCAGCGGGCTGGGCTCCTTCTGCACTGTAAAAACCGATCAAAACTTCATCTAAAATGCCTAATTCTTTTTCGCGGCGCTCTAAGCGAGTTGACAACGTAGACAGGTCACTATGAATATCTGCCCAAGCCATGACTTTTTGGCTGGGGTCTATCGGGCCGCCTTGAGCAAGAGGCTGGTCAAAACTAAATTCGTCCTGGGGCAGACCCGTAGACTCGTGCATGTAAGACGCCAGCGCCTCCATGCGCCAAAGTCTACCCTGCATTTCGGCGAGCTGACGACCAACGGCTTGGCTTTGCGCTTCGGATTTACCCTGCAAGTCAGTGACCAAGTTCTTCTGCTCGGCTAACTGGCTGCGCCAGCTGCTTATGACATCAGAGTCTACAAAGTCGCGCGTCACCATTGACGCGCCAGAAAGAAAGATTCCCGTACAAAAAGCCACGGTCAGCAACCCTATAGCTTTCGCTCCAAGAGGGCTAATGGATACGCTTTTGGGATCACCTAATTTGTCAATCAGTACAATTTTCATTCAGAACTAAACTTCACTATCTAATACATGAGGAAACATAACAAAAAGTCGGCCAGCAATACATTACCTTTAGTAGTACAAATCAACTAATGATTATGCCGCCGACCCAAATCTAGGACGTTAGTAAACATACCAGCCGCTTCAAAAGTGGCATCTCCGAGCAGGTTATCGGGGCCAGCCATACTTACAGTTGGCCGCCAGGCACATACCGGCTTTTTTCGACCACAATTCAAAAAAATCCGTCGTTGATCTAATTTTTAGCCGGATTATGGCGAAAAACCACTGAACCGCGCTCCGCAATTATTCTGCCCGTTTCTTTTTAAATAATATACTGGCGGCAGACCATTAAAACCAACCAAGTTGAAAAGATGATTCATGTTGAGGTGTTCACGACGCAAAATTTGCTTAATCTAACTACAGAAAACGCAAAAGGCTAATCGCCAGAGGAAATTTCAACGGGTGAGTATTCGCAATGATCTGAATATAATCTAGGAGTAAGGTATTCTCCATTAAACTAACAAAGCTTATGCAGCAAGTAGGCCTTTGCCCCACAATTTGAGCGCGCTCGAAGGAATGTAGCTTTGCCAACGCAAAAAATCGAAAACATACTCTGTGAAGATCGAACCAGGTACTCGCCGTTACAGAAGCTTTTGCATAACTCTGCTAATCAAAAGGCTTGGACCGCAGAGTTTCGCGCTGTACTAGACGCGCCGCTGAAATATAATGTCGAGGTGACAAATATTCAGGGCCCTGTCGCCCACATACTTTGCAGAAGCGCATCAGCGGCAACAAGAATGCGCTTTAAAGCGCCGGAAATTCTACCCTTCCTCAATCAGCTGTCCAGTTTCAGCCAAGTTCTATCATTCAACCTGAGAGTTGCGGACGAAGGAAGCGGCAACAACCTGGATTAAAAATGGAGATAGCCTAAATCTACCTTTATCTAGTCTATAAGAGGTGCAGCTCTTCTATACGCAAGAGGCACTTCTTCATCACTCGCAAAGGTAACTATCTCATAGGCGCCAGGAGTCGCGAGCAATTTACGTAGTAACGCATTATTAGGACCATGGCCTGATTTATGTCCATGAAAGCTTCCTATTAGACTGCAACCCAAAAGATAAAGATCACCAATTGCATCTAGAACTTTATGTTTTACAAACTCATCTCTAACACGCAAACCATCTTCGTTAAGAATTTTTGAGTCATCAACAACGATAGCGTTGTCTAAGCTACCACCTTTGGCCAAATCCATATCTTGAAGTTTTTCAATATCTGCCAAAAAGCCAAATGTTCTTGCTCTACATACTTCTTTTAAAAAACTCATTGAAGAAAAATCAACGGTGGCCGTGTGTTCATGGGCTGCAAAAACCGGGTGGTCATACTCCAGCGTATAGGTGAGCATGAACCCCTCATAAGGCCGCAATTCAACAGAGAAATCCCTTCCTTCGTGCGTTACCGTTTTCAATACGCGCAAAAATTTCTTTGGCGCATCTTGTTCTAATATTCCTGCGGATTGAATAAGAAAGACAAATGGCGCGGCACTACCATCCATAATCGGCAATTCAGCGGCGTTAACCTCAACTACGGCATTGTCTATTCCAAGACCCGAGAAAGCAGACATTAAATGTTCTATAGTCGAGATTTCATCCTGGCCATTGGTCAGCGAGGTAGCCATATGAGTATTACCCACATTTAGAGCATGAGCATGGACGCTCATTTCTTCATTGAGATCGGTACGACGAAAGACGATGCCGCTGTCTAGAGGGCCTGGGCCAAGAGTCAACTTCACTTGTTTGCCGGTGTGCAAGGCCAACCCGGTGGCACGGACAGAATTTTTCAGGGTCTGTTGATGAATAGAACCGTTCATAAGCAAAACTCACTGTTCGGGCTATTGTTTATAGCAATTGAAACAAGAAATCGCGCGACGAGACCAGATAGGTCAGGGGAAAACGAAAACACTTATTTATCAGCTAGAAAGAGAAGGGGAAGCTCTTTCCTCCCCGCACGCGTCTAGCAGGATGCGTTAGTTATTTAAGTTCAGTCAGCCTGCCGCCTTAAAAACGCTGGCACATCCAAATAATCAAGATCTTTACCTTGCAAATCTATCGCATTTACCTCCTTCGCTTCAGAGGGCTGATTGCGCTGATACGTTGGTTTATCTAGTTCGCTCATATTGAGGTGCCCAGTGAACACATCTCTTGCCGATCCGACACCATTGTCTACCACTACGCGTGGCCCGGCAAAGTCGCCTAATCCTGTAGCCACTACAGTCACCATAATGTCGTCGCCGAGAGACTCGTCAATGACCATACCGATCACTACTGTTGCGTTAGGGGAGGCGAACTCTTCTATTGAATTACCCACTTCGCTGAACTCACCAATACTTAAGCTAGAACCACCTGACACATTAACCAATATGCCGCGAGCGCCATTTAGATCAACATCCTCTAGCAATGGTGAGCGTATCGCCGCCTCAGCAGCAGAGCGCGCCCGTCCTGGACCAGACGCAATGCCCGTACCCATCATCGCTGTACCCATTTCCGACATAACAGTGCGCACGTCTGCAAAGTCAACGTTAATCAGACCTGGCCGAATAATGAGATCAGCAATACCCTTAACAGCACCTAGCAGAACATCGTTGGCGCTACCAAATGCATCCAAAAATGAAGTGTCCGCGCCTAGCACGTCTAACAACTTTTCATTGGGAATGGTAATCAACGAATCCACATGCTGAGAAAGTTCTTCAATACCTTTCTCTGCTTTTGCATCGCGGCGTTCAAAACCAAATGGTTTTGTCACTACGGCAACAGTCAGGATGCCAAGTTCGCGGGCCACTTCTGCGACAACGGGCGCCGCACCTGTGCCTGTACCTCCGCCCATACCAGCGGTAATAAACACCATATCCGAACCCAATAACAGTTCTGCAATACGGTCGCGATCCTCAAGAGCTGCGTCCCTACCTATTTGTGGGTTGGCGCCAGCGCCGAGTCCTTTGGTAATGCCGCTACCGATTTGCAAAGTGGTAGGCGCAGTAGATCCCGACAGCGCCTGAGCATCTGTATTGGCGCATATAAAATCTACACCACTAACTTCTTGAGTCAACATATGCTGCACAGCATTGCCGCCGCCGCCGCCGACCCCTACAACTTTTATCACTGCACTCTGAGGTGCACTATCTACTAATTCAAACATCGCCTTCTCCTGCTAGAAGTTTTCAGTGAAGAAACTTTTAACTCTTGCAAACATACTGCTCTTACGGCTGTTTCGATTGCTTGGTCGTTCCTTCTCTTGGTCTAACCCGTACTGCAACAGCCCAACACTGGTTGCAAACACGGGGTTCCTTACGATGTCCTTCAAACCCGCCACATTACGTGGCGCCCCCAAACTGACTGGCATGTGAAATATTTCTTCAGCAAGCTCAATCAAACCTTCCATCTTAGCACCGCCTCCTGTGAGCACGATCCCTGATGCAATTAAATCTTCGAAGCCACTACGTCGCAGCTCCGCTTGGACGAGTCGGAAAAGCTCGTCATATCTAGGTTCCACTACCTCAGCAAGGGTCTGCCGAGATAATTCGCGTTCTGGTTTTTCGCCTACTCCTGGGACCTTAATCACTTCATCAGCTTTTGCAAGCTGGGTCAGAGCGCAAGCATAACGAATCTTAATGTCCTCTGCATTCTGAGTCGGCGTTCTGAGTGCCATGGCAATATCATTCGTCACCTGATCGCCGGCAATTGGTATGACAGCAGTATGCCGTATTGCGCCGTTAGTAAATATAGCTATATCGGTTGTACCGCCACCAATATCGACAATACATACGCCAAGGTCGCGCTCATCATCAGAAAGTACCGAATAACTGGAGGCTAATTGCTCCAAAATCACGCCATTTACTGCCAAACCACAACGCTCAATACACTTTTCAATGTTCTGGGCCGCATTCACCGCACAAGTCACCATATGCACTTTGGCTTCTAAACGCACACCAGACATACCCAAAGGCTCTTTAACGCCCTCTTGCGTATCAATGATAAATTCCTGCGGCAGCACATGCAAAATCTTTTGGTCGGCTGGTATCGCCATGGCCTTTGCCGCATCTATAACCCGCTCTATGTCTTGAGCAAATACTTCGCGGTCGCGGATCGCAACAATGCCGTGAGAATTCAAACTGCGGATATGGCTGCCTGCTATGCCGGCATAAACCGCGTCAACCGAACACCCAGCCATAAGCTGAGCCTCTTCGATAGCACGCTGGATAGATTGCACGGTGGAGTCAATATTGACCACAACACCCTTTTTCAATCCTCGAGATTGGTGCGTACCAATACCGATAATTTCGAGTTCCTCGCGTTCATTGACATTCGCAATGATCGCAGCGACCTTATTTGTACCTATATCTAATGCAACAATTTTGTTCATTTGTAATTCAGTCGCCATAGCTAAATTCCAGATAAAGATCTTTGATTTATATTCAGAGCAAATTCGTTAACGCTTGAGCGCGTGGAATCTGCCACTGGGTCATTTTGTTCTTGTAAAAATTTTACAGCAATGCCGCTCGGATAGCGTGCATCTACGTAATCTATTATTGCAGCCTTTTCGCGCAAAGCGTTGTCATAAGCGCTAAGAAACCTATTCATGCGCGCATTAATTTCGCGGCTACCCAAATGTAGGGCCAATCCGTTAGCAAACTCAACAATCCACTCGCCTTCGGCAGATTCAGATAAATCCATAATACGAAGAGCCTGCCTTGAAGCAAATTGCTGTAACAGCCGATAAACTTCCATACTCTGTTGTGGATTACTTACCGATGAACGCAGGGTAGGCAAATTCGGATATTGATCCGGCAGCTGCAACAGACCACCATCTGCAGCGATGTAGGCGTCCATACCCCATTTTGCTACCGGACTTTCCTTGCGGATATTAACGACTAACTTATTTGGCCACTTGCGGCGAATATCTACGCCCCGTGCCCAACCCATAGATTCCAACGTGCGCTCAAATTCAGCGAGATCGGTACTCAAAATACCCAGAACACCTACATCACTGAGCGCAACCTGAATTCGTTCACGCTCCGCCGGTGTCATATCGCCTTCGACAACGAAGGTATCAATGGGTTTATCTAATATGACCCAAAGCTGCCAACTGACAGCAAGTACCAGCAGCGTGCCAAAGGTTTTCAGGACTTTTCTAAGCATGGGCATCCCGTAAACTGTTAGATATCACGTTGACGTTACCCGCACCCTGCACCAAAAGTACTTCGCCGTGTTTTACTAATGAAGGCAGCAGCGCCAAGGCTTCATCAGGGTCTTGTGCATAAACTGGGCTGACTTGGCCACGTTGTCGTATGGCTTGGGCCAGCGCTTTGCTGTCAGCGCCCGGAATAGGAGCCTCGCCGGCGGAATACACTTCGAGCAATATCAACGTATCGACTTCCGATAGCACGCGCACAAAATCATCAAATAGATCTCTGGTACGCGAGTATCTGTGAGGCTGATAAACCATGGTTATTTTTTCTTCAGGCCAAACACGTCGAGCGGTCTTAATGACGGCCTCAACCTCGGTTGGGTGGTGGCCATAGTCATCCACCAGCGTGACCTGTGCGCCACCTAGAGTAATGTCGCCGCTGACTTGAAAGCGCCGATCCACTCCAGCGAAACCGTCTAGGCCTGCTAAAATGGCGTCGTCATTAATCCTTTCTTCGGATGCGACAGCAATTGCGGCTAACGCATTCATTACGTTATGTTGCCCTGGAATGGATAGACGCACATCTAGGTTTTTGCCCCAGCCTGGTCGCTCCACAGAAAATGTCCAATGCTGTCCATTGGCTTGAATATTGGTCGCACGAAATTGCGCGTCTTCTGCGCAGCCGTAGGTCAATACAGGTCTAGACAATGACGCACTTAGGTTCCTTGCTTCCGCATCATCAATGCACAAAACAACACTGCCGTAAAAAGGTAGGCGGTGCGCAAATTCAACAAAAGACGATTTCAACTTTTCAAAGTCATGGTCATAGGTTCCCATGTGATCTTGGTCAATATTAGTGATCACTGCGGTCATGGGTTGCAGGCGCAAGAAGGAAGCGTCACTCTCGTCGGCCTCAGCGATCAGGTAACGGCCCAGACCTAACTCGGCATTCGTACCCGCACTGTTTAGCAATCCCCCAATGACAAACGTTGGCGACAAATCTGCGCAACGAAAAATCTCTGTAATCAAACTAGTTGTTGTAGTTTTGCCGTGCGTTCCCGCTACAGCGATACCGTGCCGGTAACGCATCAGCTCGCCGAGCATTTCTGCTCGAGGCACTATAGGCACTCGCGACTCTTGAGCCGCTACCACTTCTGGATTGGTTGCGTCTATAGCGGAAGACACTACCACGACATCTGCACCCTCTACCCACTGAGGACTGTGGCCAATATGAATTGTTGCGCCTTTTTGCTGCAACCGATTGGTAATGGCGGATCCGCGAATATCAGACCCAGTAACTTGGTAACCCTGATTAATTAAAACCTCTGCGATACCGCACATGCCTGCGCCACCGATACCAACAAAATGAATACAGCGGATACGCCCCATTTCTGGCACTTTATAATCGTTGGATTCAGACACGGGCCTTACCCTCCAACAACGAACTGCGAAAAACCAGACCAAATAGGGCGCATGAAACCATTAAGCTGCTGCCGCCATAACTTATAAAGGGAAGGGTGAGGCCTTTAGTGGGCAGAACACCTGTATTGACACCCAAATTAATGAGCAATTGAAAAGCAAAAATCAGTCCTACGAAATAACATGCGTAACCGGCAAACAAGTGGCCGCCGTCAACGCACCGTCGTGCAACAGAAAAAATTTTCAAAACTAAAAAGCTAAACACGACTACTAGAACGATCGCACCTAAACCACCCAGTTCTTCGGCAATGACTGCGAATATGAAGTCGTTATGAGCTTCAGGCAAATAGTAAAGTTTTTGTATACCTTCACCTAACCCCAAACCAAATAGTTCACCGCGACCGAAGGCAATTAACGCTTGAACCAACTGATAGCCGCTATCAAAAGGCATCGCCCAAGGGTCTGTGAACGAATTCAGTCTGCGCATTCGATAAGGTTCCATCCAGATTAGCAGCGCTAGCAAAAGACTGGCGACAAGCAGTAGCAAAAAAACGTAACGCAGCTTAGTGCCGGCCAGGAAAAACAGCGAACACACCGCCGCCATAATTACCACCGCAGAACCCAGGTCAGGTTCTACTATCAACAAGCCAGCCACAAATGTAGTCATCATTAAGGGAATTAGAAACTGCAACGGCGACTCAACCACAGAATCGGAATATCGCTGTATGTAACCAGCCAAATATAGCACCAAACCAAACTTAGCCACTTCAGATGCTTGGATTGTAAAACCTGCTATCGGCAACCAGCGCGAGGCGCCATTCACTTCACGACCAATACCCGGTATCAATACAAGCACGGCAATGATTACAGCCACCACCCAACCCAACAAGTAAAAACGCGACCAAATAGAAATTGGTACCAATGCAGTGGCTAGAAATAGAGCCAACGCTAGCACCAGAAAAATAAGGTGTTTAGATAGATAGTTGCCATTGAGCGCTACTGCCGCTGAAGCCACCATGATGCTGCCAAAGACCAGTAACAAAAACCAAGGAATAAGTAATTCCATAGCATCACGGCCTACAGGCAGATTGCGCATAGTTGCAAACATCAGGATTGCACCGCCGCAAAATCTGCACCGGTCAAACTCCGGACAGCGCTGGCAAAAACATCTCCACGCTCCTGAAAATTATCAAACATATCTAAGCTTGCGCACGCGGGGGATAAAAGCACTAAATCGCCAGGAGCTGCAGCGTTTGCAGCCGCCGCAACCGCATCTTCCATGGTAGCTGCAAGAACGTGAGGAATACCGCACTGATCAGCTACCGCTGCAACTCTCGGGGCATCTTTTCCTAATGTAACTATCCGTTTAACCCGGCCTACTAGATATTCAGCCAAAGGACTCAAATCTGCGCCCTTCGTGTCTCCGCCAGCTATCAAAATTACATTGCCCTTTAGCTCTAACCCATTTAGCGCCGCCACTGTTGATCCAACATTAGTCGCCTTCGAATCATTCACAAAGACCACGCCAGCTAGTGCAGCTACCGCTTCAAATCTGTGGGCAAGGCCTTCAAAATCTCGCATATAGTTCGCTGCAGCAACTGGCTCTACCCAAGGCTCAACCAGTGCCATGGCGGCCATACAATTAAGCAAGTTATGACGTCCCTCTAGGGGCAAGCTGTCAGTAGAGCAAACGGGCAATTCACCACGCAAAATCCATTCTTGTTGGTTGAGTATCGCCAACCCCCAAGCTCCTTGGGCGCTTGGCTGATCAAACCCAAAACTCGCGACACCGGCTAAATCAGCACCTCGCGTACTTTCGTCCTCGCGACTATATATCCAACTCTGCGCATCAGCTAATATTTTTTGTTTGGCCGACACGTAGTTATCCCAAGAACCGTGGTGATCCAAGTGATCTTCATTAATATTGAGAATAACCGAGCGTGCCAAGGGCAAATTTTTACTGTGCTCAAGTTGAAAACTAGAAAGTTCCAAAACAAAAAAGTCCATCTCATCATCAAGCAGATCGAGAGCAGCCTCACCAAGATTACCGCCAATAGCGCAGCGAAAGTTCGCCCTACTAAGAATATGACCCACTAAAGAGACAACGGTACTTTTACCATTGGTGCCGGTGACGCCAATCACTGGCGCACTATTATTCTCAAAAAATAAATCTATATCGCTCATAATAGACAGCCCAGCAGATCGGGCTTGTTCTAGCAAACAGGTATTCAGAGGCAG
Source organism: uncultured Gammaproteobacteria bacterium (assembly GCA_913043815.1). Taxonomy (GTDB): domain Bacteria; phylum Pseudomonadota; class Gammaproteobacteria; order Pseudomonadales; family Azotimanducaceae; genus UBA4421. The sequence continues at coordinate 65,230 of CAJWNY010000001.1, read as the reverse complement.
GCCTGGGCTAACAATCACCGTCTCTGTCCGCGATAAAACTTGCTCTGGCCATGAGGCACACTGCCAATGAATTTCGAGGCCAGCGAATTCGGTATTAACGGTTCTTTCCGGGCGCGTATCTAACACCACTGAAGTTTCCCCGCGCGAAAGCAGGTATCTGGCCACTGACTGGCCAGTTATACCGAAACCTAGTATTACGTTACGCGCCGTCATGCCGATTACAGCTATCTCAACTTCAAAGTGGAAAGGCCAATAATCACTAACACTAAAGTTATGATCCAAAACCGCACAATAATTTTTGGTTCAGGCCAACCCTTTAATTCGAAATGATGATGAATAGGCGCCATGCGGAAAATTCGTCGCCCAGTAAGACGAAAGGAAATTACCTGAATAATGACACTGGCAGTCTCTAACACAAATAGCCCGCCCATAATGAGCAACACTATTTCGTGGCGCACGATAATTGCAACCAAGCCAAGTGCCGCACCTAGGGCCAAAGCGCCCACATCGCCCATAAAAATTTGCGCCGGATAAGTATTGAACCAAAGGAAACCCAAACCTGCGCCGATCAATGCCCCGCAAAAAATCGCTAATTCTCCAGCGCCAGGGATATAGGGGATTTGCAGGTAATTTGAAAATTCTGTATTCCCCGCCAAATAGGCAATCAAACCCAGGGCAGCACCCACCATCACGGAGGGTAAAATTGCTAAGCCGTCTAAACCATCCGTTAGGTTTACCGCATTACTCATGCCCACAATCATCAAATAACTTAAAGCGACAAAACCGACCCCTAGAGGAATAGCCACACTTTTGAAGAACGGTACGTAAAGCATGGTTTGCGCCGGCAATTCCGCCGACTGGTACAAATAGACTGCAGCAGCCAAACCGAATAATGACTGCCAAAAGTACTTTAGCCTGCTCGACAAGCCTGCACTGTTTTTCTTCGAAATCTTTAGATAGTCATCTATCCAACCGACAGCGCCGAATGTAATGGTCACACCCAACACCAACCATATATAACGGTTTGTTAGGTCTCCCCAAAGCAGTGTGGTGATAATGATGATGACCAAAATCAATGCCCCACCCATCGTAGGCGTCCCCGCTTTACTAAAATGCGACGCGGGCCCATCATCTCTTACCACTTGTCCAATCTGCGCCTTACTGAGCCTTGCGATCATCCAAGGCCCAATCAGCAACGACGTTGCCAAGGCTGTCATCACGCTGACCATAGTACGAAGAGTCAGATACTGGAAGACTACGAACCCGCCAACATACGCAGATAGATAATCGGTTAACCACAGCAGCATTAACGCATACTCCTTAATAAATCCTCAGCATAGTCAACGTCGCTAAAGCGATTGTGCTGGCCTAGTATTTCTTGGGTGTTCTCATGCCCTTTTCCCGCAATTAAAACCACGTCATCAGGTCCAGCTGATTCGATAGCCGCCTGAATGCACTTTGCCCTATCGACTTGCGTATGCACTTGGCAGGACGCATCCTTTGGAACGCCCGCTAACATGTCTTGGATAATGCTCTCAGGATCTTCACTACGCGGATTATCAGATGTCAGCCACACTGTGTTGCTACCCGCAAAGGCAAGCTTCGCCATCTCAGGCCGCTTGCCCCGATCTCGATCACCTCCACAACCCACCACACAGATAACATTGCCGCGACACTGGGGTCTTATGGCAGCCAGCACTTTGTGCACTGCGTCAGGAGTATGCGCATAGTCGACCACAACTTTGGGGCTGTTTGAGCCGCTATTTAACACCTGCATACGCCCAGGAACTACGCGCATGTTTTGCAGTGCATTGCAGACATCGGGTAATTTATGCCCCATACCCATCATCACAGCTAACGAGGCAGCTATGTTGGCAACGGCAAAATCTGCCGCAACCGGTAACACGCAACTTACCTTGCCCCAAGGGGTAGCAAACTTCACATCCATACCTTTGCTCACAGAAAAAGCACGCCAACTCACATCACCGCCTTTACCATAACTAATCACCTCTTGAGCGCGATTGGTCACAGCCAAGCTCCGACCAAAGGCATCGTCACTATTTATAACGGCAAGCTTAAGAGGCCAATGAGTAAAGAGCCGCGCTTTGGCGTGACCGTAGTCATCCATTGTTTTATGAAAATCTAAGTGGTCGCGAGTAAGGTTGGAAAACACTGCCACGTCCATCTGCACATCATCGATGCGGCCCTGAGCCAGCGCATGAGAGCTCACTTCTAACGCCAAGCGGGTAACATTGTTTTGGCGAAGACTAGCAATTCGTCGCTGCATCTCGACAGCGTTGGGTGTAGTTAACGCAGCTTCAGCCAATTGCGTCACACGCCCCCAGCCTAAAGTGCCGCAATACCCACAAGGCACACCCAGCGAATCGCTAAAATTGGCCACGTGGAAACCAATTGATGTCTTACCATTTGTGCCCGTGATGCCAACACACTCAACGTTAGCACTGGGCGACGCAAAGAATTTAACGGCAAGCGCGCTTTTACGAATGGCCAAATCTGCAACACCCAACATAGGAACGCCGCGCTCAATAGGTGGCGTTCCGTCTCGATCGTATATAACTGCAGCAGCGCCAGCGGCTAAAGCTTGCTCAATGTGCTTTTCCCGCTGAGATGGATCCGCGGCACTTGCAATGAATATATCGTCAGTTAACACCATGGCAGAATTTTCACAAAGACCAAAACTGCCGCGATGCTCCATGGAAGGGGAATCGTTAACTAAATCTTGTACAACAGCCTCTATAATCATGGTCATCCTCGCCCCCCAAATCCAATGGGAGCGGACGCTTCTGTCGGGGCGCGCGCTAAATCAACATCCACTTTGTCTGGGCTTACGCCAAGCAAACGCAAGCTGCGCTCAGCTACTCTGGCAAATACTGGCGCTGCAACCTTACCGCCGCCAGAGCGACCGGCCTTGGCTTCGTTAATTACAATTATCATGACCACTTTTGGATCAGATACAGGAGCCACGCCAGCAAACCAAGATATATGCCGCTCATCGTCGTAGCCATTAGCACCAATCATTCGGGCCGTACCGGTTTTACCTGCCACGCGATAACCAGACACGGCGGCCTTAGCCGCGGTTCCTTCGCGAGCAGTCACAAGTTCCATCATTGTTAAAACGTCTTTCGTCGCTTGCACTTCAAACACTCTTTCACCAGTGTCTGGCACATCACTTTTGACAATACTGATAGGAAGCCGCAAGCCATGGCTGGCTATCGTTAGATAGGCTTGCGCAAGTTGAATTGGCGAAACACTTAGCCCATATCCGTAAGCCAGAGTTGCGCGGACAACCGGATACTTGAGCTGCGCACTAGACAATTTCCCATAGGCTTCGCCTGGCAACTCAACACCGACATAGTTCCCCAAGCCCGCACGCGCTAACACATCGAATATGGCATCTTGTTCCAAATCTAACGCAAGCTTGGCAAATGCAACCTGACTCGACTTCTGTATAGACTGACCCAATGATAGACTTTTTCTATTTATCGGGTCCTCAATCAGTTTGTTACCCACCTTAAAATATCCAGGAGCAGTATCAATTATCGTTTCTGGCGTATAGCGGCCGCTTTCTAATGCCGCAAGAGCGGTAAACGGTTTAATGGTGGATCCCGGCTCATAGGCGTCCACTACTGCGCGATTACGCATTGTATTTTGCTGCTTGTCGCCACTATTGGGATTAAACGAAGGTTGATTAACCATTGCTAAGATTTCGCCAGTTTTCGCATCCAGCATGATTAGGGAGCCACTTACTGCTTGGTGACTATTCACGGCTGCCTTCAATTCGCGATAAGCGATAAATTGTAGGCGTAAATCTATCGTTAGATTTAGGTCCTCGCCATATCTAGGTGAGCTTAGGTAATCCAAATCACGGATTGAATTTTTCTTGCGATCTCTTAATACGGTTTTTGCCCCAGCGTGGCCACGCAAACTTGTTTCAAAATTAGATTCAAGCCCTTCAATACCCTTGCCGTCTAAATCAGTAATGCCGACCACATGAGATGCAATTTCTCCGGCGGGGTAGTAACGCTGGTATTCCGGCTCTAAGGTAAGGTGGCTGATATCAAGCTGTTTGAGGGCATTACTCTTAACCCAGCTCAGACGCCGTTTCAGGTAAAGAAATCCTTTGTCTTTATTGTCTTCAACTTTTTTGCGCACAGCTTCTTTGCTCAACCCCAACGCATCAGCGATTTGCTGTAATTCCAACTCCTTGAACTTGGCGAGCCGGGGGTTTGTAGTCACAGCAAAAACTGGGGTACTTACCGCTAAGGGTTCACCGTTTCTGTCGTAAATCATCCCGCGCATGCCGGGGATAACCTCTTTATGTACGGAGCGCTCATCCCCTTCTTGTTGCAAGAACTCGCGCTCGGTAACGCCTAGATATAACACTCTCACGGACAAGCCAACGCCCACCAACAAAAAGGCGCACAACACTAGATAGTGTCGCCAGGGCTTCAATTATTCACCTGTACAATATCTTTCGGGAAAAACATCTGCAGTTCGGTAGTCGCCACAACCTCAACGGTTTGCATACTCGCTAACGTACTGCGCTCCAATAAGAGCCTACTGTAATTAGCCATCAGAACATTCTGATTTGTTTGTAACTCGTCCATAGAACGGTACAAAAAGCGCATTTCGTCTGCAGATTCAACTAACTGCAGACCACTATAAAGGATGCCAGCCAATAAAATAACCATGCCGGCAACCCATTGCGCTGGGACGGATTTTTGCTGCTTAAGTACAGCCGTCGCTTTGAATAAGCTTTTCTTGGCAAGCTGTTTAGGCTTCAAGGTTTTGACCTCGCGCAGCGCCATCTAACAAATCCTCTCTATAACCCGTAGGGTTGCGCTACGCGCTCGCGGATTAGTCGCCAGCTCATCAGATTGCGCTTTAATACTTTTGCCAATAAGTCGCGCGCTAATGCCCTGATCGCTGTGCCGTACTGGCAATCGCCGCGGCATACTCGGCGGACGACTTAAACCTCTGAACACATGCTTAACTTGCCGGTCTTCCAACGAATGAAAGGAGATCACCGCTAACCGCCCGCCAATGGCTAAGGCTGCAAAAGCATGCTCAAGGCCTGCGCGAAGCTCTTGGTCCTCCGCATTTATAAAAATGCGAATAGCTTGAAATGTTTTAGTCGCAGGGTGCTTGCTCATATTGTTGCGATTGCGTGGCACACAGGCTTCAACTATATCCGCTAGTTGCAAAGTGGTGCTTAGCGGGCGGGCCGCGACAATATTTTTGGCTATGCGGCGAGAATTACGCTCCTCTCCGTGCACGAAGAGCACTTTGGCAATATCCTCTTCAACTGAAGTGTTTAGCCATTCCGCTGCGCTCAGACCCTGAGTGGGGTCCATGCGCATGTCTAGTGGCCCATCGGATTTAAAACTAAAACCGCGACTGGCATCGTCTATTTGAGGCGACGAAACACCAATATCTAACAGAATGCCTTGGGCTCCGCCCACTATACCGGCTTGCTCAAGCACGTCCGCCAACTGAGAAAAGCGTGCGTGGAAAATACTGAAGCGAGGATCTGCTTGCGCTAACATTTGGGCTGCCGCAACCGCTTCAGGGTCACGATCTAAGCCAATCATTTTGGCATCTGGGGCTAACCTGGCAAGCATAGAGCGGCAGTGACCACCACGGCCATATGTGCCATCGACATAAATACCGGAATCAGCCTGAATGAGCGAGTGCACAACCTCGCGCAATAGCACCGGAATGTGTTCTTCCGACGCAGCCTTGGATGCACCGCCACCAAAATCTACTTCTTCAGATTTTATCTCTTGGGTGAGCTCAGCGACTGAGTTAGATCCTGTCCATTGCGCTTGCCGCGTCGGAACAAATGATGGCTGGGCAAACGCTCTCAAACTGACAAGCCTTCAAACATATCAGCATTTTCAACCAGCGCTGAGGCACCGTCTTCGAGCCAGACGCTCATACGCTGTTGCCAATTTTGTTCTGACCAAATTTCTATTTTGTTGCCTTGCCCAACAAGCACCAGCTTTTTCTCTAGCTGAGAGTAGCCACGCAACAGGCTAGGGAAAAGCAGACGCCCATTGGCGTCTAAATCCAAATCGGTGGCATGGCCAATTAACAACCTTTGCAACAGGCGCGCTTGGGAGGCAATATTCGAAAGGCCCTCCAATTTGCGCTGGACGATTTCCCATTCGGATAATGGGTACAAAAGCAGGCAGGGTTCGCGCATGTCTATGGTGACAACGACTTTATTTTCGCTAAACGCAGACAGCGTTTCACGAGTACGGGTTGGCAGCGCCATGCGGCCCTTCCCATCAAGTGTTGCACTGTTGATACCACGAAACATTTCTTTAGCCGCGGGAGGTGGTTCCAAAATGGCAAGGAAAGCAACTTCGCTGATGTAGCATCAGCGCTCTAGCAGAGGAAAAATCACGAAACGGAGAAAATATATTGCTACCGATCATCTACCACTGGTTTGTAGGGACCTAAGAACTCTTCGCCCTCGCCCAAGTTATTTTGCACGTTCCGGGAACGATCCCCACTTTTCTCCACTTTTAACCAGATTGCGACACTATATAGGCGCTTAGTGAGAGTCAAGGAAATAAAATACAGATAAAGCCTATAAGCTGCGGAAAAATAAGAAGTTTTTTCTTCAAAAAGATAAAAAAATTGAAAATATCTTCGATAAAGCATAGCTATGCCAGCATAAGCTCGAAACTACATTAAGTTGAGCTGATTCTGCTCAGTACGTTATTCAGCACTTTGCTATGTACTTTGCTCAGCAGGAACGCGCAGCAGGTGCCTACCAGACTAGAATAAAATTGAGAGCCAGCCTGTAAGCCGGGTTTTGTCTTGAACAGTCATTCCTCTAGGGCTGTCGTCACCAACAGCCTCAAGCGGCCTACCCAGATCCAACGCGGGCCGCGTCGACGGATCTCTATTTGGCCTTGCTCCAGGTGGGGTTTACCTTGCCACGATGTGTTGCCACTCGCGCGGTGCGCTCTTACCGCACCCTTTCACCCTTACCAACTACAGCCTAAGCTGCGCGTTGGCGGTCTACTCTCTGCTGCACTTTCCGTAGGCTCACGCCCCCCAGGGGTTACCTGGCACCCTGCCCTATGGAGCCCGGACTTTCCTCCCGCAATTTACACAAGGCAAATTACCGGCGACTGCCCAGCTGACTCTCGGCGCCAGAGTAAGGATTCAGCCTCTGTGACACAAGGTTTTTATAGCTGTGCTGAGTAGCGACGACAAACACCTCATTAATAGTGAGTGTTTTCCGATGCCAAAAGTGCTCTACCCAATATTTTGAGCACTACGGTAGCTCACAAAGTTGTCGTTAAGTGTCTTTTTCAGCGCCCTTTGAGTTCATTTGCAATGCAATTTGGTAGGCCTCTTTTTTACGCACCCCACATATGCTTGCCGCAATTCGCGACGCTTGAGTTGGTGGCAATTCTTTCAACAGAGCCTCAAGCACATGCGCAATTTCAAAGCCCTGGGTAACCTGTTTACCCGCTTCCACAATACAAACAAACTCACCTTTTGGTTGCTCAGCTAACTCACCCAGCAATTGCTCCGCTGGGCCAACCATAAAAGTTTCAAATTGCTTGGTCATTTCTCGCCCAATCAACATGCGCTTATTACTTAACGCCGCGATATCCGTGAGCGTTCCCCTGATGCGGTGGGGCGACTCTAAAAACACCAAGGCTTCAGGCATCAGCAACCATTGGCTAAGCGCCTGTTGACGTACTTTCGCTTTAGCCGACAAAAACCCCACAAAGCGAAATGGCTGACATGGGATAGGGCAAACGCTCAACGCCGTCGTGATGGAGCAAGCACCTGGGATAGGCACTACACGGATTTTTTCCTGCCAAGCCAGTTGCAATAACTGAAAGCCTGGATCGTTTATCAACGGTGTTCCAGCATCAGAAACCAAGGCGACACTGTCGCCAGCATTTAGCCGGCGAACCAAATTTTCGCTGATCCGATCTTCGTTGTGTTCGTGCAAGCTCAACAGCTCACAGCCTTTATGGCCAATATGCGTTAACAGCACGCGCGTACGTCTGGTATCCTCCGCGGCTATGATCTTCACTTGGTTAAGGACTTCTGCCCCTCGCGTAGTAAAGTCTCCTAGGTGTCCAATAGGTGTGGCAACCACATAGAGTATTCCTGACATGCCCAAACGCTCGATAATTCTTTGTTTAATCATTCTGACCATGAATGGCTGCCAAAGCACCCCACAATCAGCAGATGTGCAAAATAAATTTCCACGAGATCGCGAGAAAATCACTTCGCCTAGCTTGAGCACAGAACAGTATTCGAGCAGCCAATATAAAGCGGTCACCCTAGTTCTGAACAACGCCTCGGCCCAAATTAACGCTGAGCAAAGTTTAGCTGCGCTGAATTTGCTCAAAAGCCTAAAACCGGACACCCTACCCGCCCCTCTTAGCGATCAATACCAGCGATTATCTGCAATAGCCTATGGCCAGCTTGGCGACCAAGCCCGGGCGCTTGTACTGATGAATTTGGTATCCAACCCCAATCGACAAGACCTAAAAGTGATCATTGGGTTTTGTGATGGCTTGGAAGATTATTCGTGCAGCACCCGCAACTTAATTCGTCTGCAACAAGAACACGGCGCGAGCGCTGAGGTCCCAGCAAACAAACAAGACCTTCAAGACGCAATATGGTCGGCCTTAATGTTGGCTAACTCACCGGACAAACAATTTAGTAATGAACTGGAACGGGGCTGGTGGACGCTGCGTGACAGCATATTTACCTCAGGGTCAGTAGATCGCGCAAAGCTCGCGCTGGCTCAGTGGACTAGCCTCAATCCTAATCATAGCGCTGCACAACGACTGCCGAGCATGCTAAAAAATCTACAGCGTTATAGCTCGCCCAAAGTAGCGCTGTTGCTGCCGCTAACCGGACGGCTAAGCAATGCTGGCGATGCAGTTCGTGATGGCTTTCTGGGCGGCTACTTTGCGGACAGCAGACTGTACCCTCAACCTAATACACAATCAGATGCGCAACCCAATACGCAACTCGAGACACTGAACAAATTCTTCCAGCCAGAAGACGGTGTGCTGGAGCGGAATTTTTTGCAGGTGCCAAGCTCCCTCGCAGGCGCACAAGCAGCTAGATCTAGATCGCTCATTTTATACGATTCAGCAAGCGCCCCGCTGAAGGACTTAGTTGCCAGGGCAAAAGCAGAGGGTGCCGATCTTATTATTGGCCCACTGCGGAAAGACAAAGCGCAGACCGTGGCTGAACTTGCCGCACGAGCCAATATGCCAGCGTTGCTACTAAACTATCTAGAGCAAGCGCCCGAGACTCAAGACAACCCTTCAGCACTGACGCAAAGAAGCGAAACTTATCAGTTAGGCGCAGCAATTGAAAATGAAGCAGCGACCCTAGCGAACGCACTAATGGAGAGTGAACATCAGCGCGTTCTTGTGGTTCATAGCAGCCAAACTTGGTCCCAACGCGCATTGGCGGAATTTCAAGCGCTTTGGCCATATCCAGTGAGCGTGGCGAGATTCGATCAGATCAAGGAAGTAACCGGCGCGGTTGGAGGCTCAATGGGTGTTGCCGACAGTATTGCCCGAAAAAACGAACTGACGCTGTTGTTTGATCAAGAAATCCAATTTCTACCCAGAGCCAGGCTAGACCTAGATGCTGTTGTAGCACTAACAAGCAACGTGGAGTCCCGCGCTTTAGTACCAGCATTGCGCTTCCACTTTGCGGATAACCTACCCGTATATGCTACCTCCCAAAGTCTACGGGGCGGCGTCAACATAAAGGAACTTGCGGGATTTACTGTCACTGAATTACCAATTCTCGCCAGTTCAAACCTCAATATGAGAAATTTGGTTAGCACCTACGGGCTAAAAGAGTCACCGTTAGTTGAACTGTATGCACTGGGCTATGATGCCTACCAACTGGCAACTTGGATACACCTGCTGAATCAGTCCGGACGAACGCTTTTAAATGGTTCCTTTAGGCTTTCTATGGCAACCGGAACAGTTCAACTCAACCCTAACGGGCGCTTTCAGCGAACCCTTGAACTGGTCAATATCGACCGGCGGGGACGCCTTAAGATAACGAACGAGCATTTGTAATAAGAGCATCACTCGGACACTGGGCGAAGAAATTAGCCGCGTGGTATCTTTTTGCTCAAGGGTTGTCGTGTATAGAAAAAAATACCATTCGCGTTGGGGTGAGATTGGTCTCATCATGCTGGACAAAACCGAAAGCTGTTTCAGCGAGTACAGCCAGAGCACCTTATATAACTCGCGCACGGCACCTTTAACCGATGCCATCCTTGTTTTTGTGGAGGTTCGGTGCAGAACCAGTGGGATATATGGCAGCCCAGCGGCAACAGTAGATCGTCGTAAACAGGCAAAGATACTCAATACAGCCCGCGCCTCTTTAGCCAAACACACTGAATATAATGATTTGCCGGTTAGGTTTGACGTGGTTGCGGTGACAAGGCGAAACTATAGTCCGAAAATTTTGTGGATAAGAGATGCATTCCAATGATTAAGAAAACACACATAGGCCTAATTGCGCTACTTTCTCTGAGCCTAGTAGCCTGCACGAGCAATCCAGACAAACAACGGTCTGCTGGCACCATCATTGACGACAACGTTTTAGAATTAGTCATAGCAAAAGAAATAAAGGCTGCAGACGAAGGCTATAAGGGCGCGCATATCGTAGTCACCGTTTATGACGGACTCGTCCTCCTCCTAGGACAAGTAGCCAGCGATGAACTTAAGACCCTCGCTACCGACACCACCGAAGCCTTGAGCAAGGTTGAAGTAGGCAGCGTGCATAACCACATGACAGTTGAAGGACCCATTTCTTTCTTGGCCAGAACTAATGATGGTTATTTGAGTAGCAAGGTGAAGGCTCGCCTATTGGCTGACAAAGCTGCCCCCGGAACCAAAATTAAAGTAAAGACCCAGGATGGCGTGATTTATTTGTTAGGAAAAATCACCGAAGAGCAGGGCGAGGCGGCAGTTGCAGCAACGCAAAAATCTTTTGGCGTAAGAAAAATTATAAAGGTTTTTGATTACGTAGAAAACCCAGAATAAGCCGCAACAAGGGCTAGTTGTAGCCCGTCACTAGGTTTTACTTGGTGGCTTGTACTCGAAGTCTTTTGTTAGGAGCAGGTTCGTTAAGGTGATTAAGTAGGCCTGACTACGCAGAACTGACTAGGTGGGCTTGTTAGGTAGAACTAGGTAACTGGGTGGATGAAACTGAGCCACTCGGCTGATCTTAGACTTGGACGCAGACTTAGACCAGTTTTAGGGACGGCTTATTTGGCCGCCCTTTTCTACCTTTAGGTGTTGGAGGCTCGTCGTCCAAGTCATTGGGACCAACGGGGCTTATTGATGTAAGGCCTTCGCTCGTAATATCCAAAGGGTAATCTTCGTCTTCAAATACCAAGCCTTGGCCACTGCCGCGACAGTAAATTGCGCGAATGCTAGCCATTGGCAATATCACTTCAAAGCTACGCCCAGAAAAGCGTCCCTCACACATCAAGTAGTCATCTGTTATGGACAAACCACGCACAGCGTCGGGCGATATGTTAAGAACAATCTGCCCGTCTTTGACAAATTCCCGCGGTACGATGACGTCTTCGCGCTCTGTATCCACTAAGATATTAGGAATTTCCTCGCTATCAAGGATCCATTCGTAGAGAGCCCTCATCAAATAAGGACGGCGAGCTTTCACTCGCGCATCTCTATTTCCGTCTCGGTAAGACTTGCGTGAAATGCATCACGCTCGAACATTGTCTGCATGTATTGATGCAGAGCGCGGGTAGATTTTTCTGGCAGCGTGATGTCAACCTCTTTAAGACGCCATAGAATTGGCGCAACACAGCAATCCACTAACGAGAACTCGTCATTCATAAAATAAGGCTTTTCAGCAAAAATTGGGGCAATGGCAACAATGCTTTCACGCAGTTCTTTACGAGCCTTGCTTAAAATGGTCTCTCTGCCCTTACCAGCCATAAGAATGTCTAGTCGACTACTCCATTCTTTTTCCACGCGTGTAATCCAGAGACGCGACAGGGCACGTTGAACTGGATAAACAGGGAGCAAAGGGGGGTGAGGGAATCTTTCGTCAAGATATTCCATAATAACGTTGGCTTCGTAAAGCGCCAAATCACGATCTGCCAAAGTTGGTAAAGTGTTGTATGGATTTATTTCAGCAAGATCTTCCGGTACCTTTCCAGAGACCACATCTATTATTTCAACGGTTACGCCTTTTTCAGCCAAAACCATGCGTACTCGATGGGAATAGTGATCTCTGGGGTCAGAAAAAAGTGTCATTGACGATCTTTTTGTAACAATACTCATTCGCTTCTCACTTTCTAAAATTCAAACTGGTCGGACCTCGAAGCAGCCTCCAGGACTGGAAACTGCACAAGCAATCTTTAGTGGCCGTCGATGTCTTTCCAATATTCCCGATTAAGCAAGTACGTAAAGCAGCCCAAGAAAACTAGGAACAGTAAGACGTAAATACCTGTGCGCTGACGCTGTAATCGCGTTGGCTCACCTGTGTAGTATAAAAAATTGGTCAAATCATAAATTGCGGCATCGAATTCTTCCGCTGACATCTTGCCAGTACCTGGATCTAACACCAACTGATCACAGTTTCCTTCGCTGCAGACCTGTCGCTGGATGCCTTGCAAGTCTAACAACACATTAGGCATACCGACATTAGGATAAACCTTATTATTTGCGCCCATCGGGCGGTCCGCGTCAGCATAAAATGTCTTCAGATAATTATAGACCCACTCCGGAGATCTAACCCGGGTGACTAATGTCAAATCTGGCGGCGCAGCGCCAAACCACCCCTTAGACTCCTGTTTTGGCATGGCGTTGGTGATAAGCGAACCAATCTTTTGCCCGGTGAATACCAAGTTCTCCAGGGCTATGTCATGAGGGATACCCAGATCATCTGCGGTGCGCTCATAACGTTGGAACTGCAAAGTGTGGCAACCTAGGCAATAGTTCGTATACAACTGAAAGCCACTTTGGAGACTAGGCAAGTTTTCGAGATCACCGTCGAACTCTTCCATCGGCCAGTTGTTAGTACTGGCCGACCATCCCGTTAAAGGAAGAAGTATTAAAACTACTAGTAAAAACTTCTTCATTATCCCGTTACCCTCTCCGGTTCCGGCTTCGTTTTTTCTACTCTGGTGTACCATGGCATTAAGATAAAGTAAGAAAAATAAATCGTAGTACAAATCTGAGCCATAATTGTACCGAGTTTGGAGGGCGCTTGAGTGCCTAGGTATCCCAATATAAAAAAGCTGATAACGAACAACGAAAGCATCATTCTCGACCAGACCCCTTTATAGCGCATGGATTTAACCGGGCTGCGATCCAACCAAGGAAGTACTGCAGGAATTACAATGGCACCGGCCATCACAACAAATCCCCAAAACTTTGCTGACATACCAAATAGGGGGTAGGTCGCTGCGCGAAGCATCGCGTAAAACGGCGTGTAGTACCAGACTGGTGCAATATGATCCGGCGTCTTCAACGGGTCAGCCATGTCAAAGTTTGGAGCTTCTAAGAAATACCCCCCCATTTCAGGCGCAAAAAACACAACACCACAAAAGATAAACAAGAACACCACCATAGCGTGAATGTCATGAACGGTGTAATAAGGATGAAAAGGAATTCCATCTAAGGGAATGCCATCTGCATCCTTATTTTTCTTAATCTCGATGCCATCTGGATTGTTTGAACCTACGTGATGCAATGCGACCAAGTGAACAAAGATCAGAATACACAAGACGAGCGGCAGCGCCACCACGTGCAGGGCAAAGAAACGATTCAGTGTAGTGTCTGACATCAAAAAGTCACCACGAATCCATTCCATCAACTCAGGCCCTATAAAGGGGATGGCCCCAAACAACGACACAATGACTTGAGCGCCCCAATAGGACATGTTTCCCCATGGGAGTAGGTAACCAAAGAAACCTTCGGCCATCAGAGCGATGAAAATTGCCATACCGATAAGCCAAAGTAACTCACGAGGCCCCCGGTAAGAGCCATAACGCAGGGCACGATACATATGTAGGTATATCACGATAAAGAAGAATGATGCCCCGGTAGAGTGCAGATATCGTAACAACCAGCCATATTCCACATCGCGCATAATATATTCCACAGAAGCGAAAGCTCCGTCCCCACTAGGAACATAATTCATTGTCAACCAAACGCCCGTAACTAGCTGGTTAACAAGTACGAACATGGCGAGAAAGCCAAAGTAGTACCAGAAATTAAAATTCTTGGGCGCGTAATACTTAGACATATGGTATTCAAATGTCTCGGTCGCTGGAAAGCGCTTGTCTAGCCAGCCCATAGCTGACTCTAGCTTCGTTGGCCCAGTTTGTGTTTTAGATTTTTCCATTAAGCAGTACCTTCTTCGCCAATTACTATCACCGTGTCAGAAACAAAACGATAGGGCGGCACCTGAAGGTTATCGGGTGCCGGCACGCCTTTCACCACACGGCCAGCTAAGTCAAACTTCGAGCCATGGCATGGGCAAAAAAAGCCTCCTTGGCCAGAAGCTTCGAAATTATCGGTTAAAACGTACTTAGGAGAGCACCCTAAGTGCGTGCAAATTCCCAGATAAACACCTATCTCAGGCTTTACAGACCTCCACGCGTTGACTGCAAACTCTGGCTGCTGATCTGGATTTAAAGAATCTGGGTCGGCGAGATCAGAAGTATCCGATTTGAGTGACTCGATAGCTTGATTGTCTCGCCAAACAACGAATATAGGCTTTCCTCTCCAAGCTACGATCGGGCTCAACATTTCGCCCGGAACTAACTTAGAAAAATCAATTTTCACTGGCGCACCGGCCGCTCTTGCTTTGGCGCTCGGCGTCCAATACTTGACGAAAGGCCAGGCCGCTCCGAGTACACCCACCGCCGCCACCGCCGACGTTGCTTGAATTAGAAAGTACCTTCTGTCTCTGTTGACGCCACCCGAGGTCGCATCTTTATTATCGTCTTTGGCTGAAACTATAGCCACATCGCCATCGCTCACGGCAGTTAGCTCCCATAATCTGGTGATTTATCCTTGACCGAAGTAACGTTCCCTACGTCCCGTAGACAAGATTTTTTTTAAAACAATGAATCTACCAAAAGATCCGATATTTTCGACCCTGTTATCTAGCTCATAATTAATACGGAAAGCGAGAGACTCGCGCTATTAGTGAACGCACATGACAAAAAGTGCGACTTTCTCTTACTTCCAAATTTTACCACACATCTAAGCGGGGCAACCGCTTGGCAAACTTTTGGCGAGAAAAACGGTGTCTTATCGTTTTGAAAACTGTGGTCGCTTCCGCGCTTTGCGTAGGCCGATTTTCTTTCTCTCTACTGCACGCGCATCTCGGGTTAAGAACCCTGCTTGGCGCATTGGGCCTCGGAAGTTTTCGTCAAAATCAACTAGGGCACGGGCGATGCCGTGGCGAATTGCACCGGCTTGGCCTGAGTTCCCACCGCCGCGAACGGTAATTTTCACGTCTAGCTTGTCGGTCATGTCAGCCACCTCTAGTGGTTGACGCACAACCATTCGAGAGGTTTCGCGACCAAAAAATTCCTCCAAAGACTGCGCATTTACCGAAATCTTTCCAGTTCCAGTCGAAAGAAATACCCTGGCTGCCGCAGTTTTTCTGCGACCAGTACCGTAATTATAATCTGTCATCTCTGTAGCTCCAGAGCTTTAGGTTGCTGGGCGGCGTGCGGATGTTCTCCGCCTGCATAAACTTTTAACTTGCGAAACATAGCGCGACCTAATGGGTTCTTAGGCAGCATACCTCTGACTGCGATTTCAATCATTCGCTCTGGATGTTCAGCCCGCATAGTAGACACATCAGTGCTGCGGATACCACCAGGGTAACCAGAGTGTCGCCAGTACAACTTGCCTTTTTCTTTATTACCCGTAACCCGTACCTTTTCGGCGTTTACAACGACAATGAAATCTCCAGTGTCAACGTGGGGGGTGAATTCTGGCTTGTGTTTGCCGCGAAGCCGACTGGCTATCTCGGTTGCTATACGACCAAGGGTTTGATCTTCGGCGTCTATTACCCACCAGGATCTTTCAACGTCTTGCTCGCGCATGCTCACTGTTGTTTTCATTCTGTACCTCTTTTGCGCAGCGCTGACTTTATAAGTCAACTCTTATCAACGCTGTCGTGCGTCATTTGCTCTATGTTTGCTCTTCTATCAACCCAAATCCATTGCCGGACCTAAGGTCAATCACTTAATCACCATTAGTCTATTTCTTTAAGTACAAGACATTTCAATATGTTTTGTAACTGTACGTCTACACCTATCGTTTCTAGTCTGCCGTACTCTCGAGACATCGGCTCCGCCGACATCGCGTGTAAAACATAATCAACAGTCGTTTAAATGACTTTTTTCACCGACATTGACCAAAATTTAGTTTATCTCACAAGACCAATGCCTATGAGTCTGCGTCGGAATTTCGGGACGCGAATGATAGAGGAGCGCTAAGCGCTTTACAACTGAGAATTCGACTCTTTCGAGTTCCGGCTAACGGCTTGATGAGCTCCTGCCAAATATTCCTCAGATTGCATCTCTAATAATCGACTTTGCGTGCGCTCGAATTCAAATGCTAGGCGCCGCCCCTGATATAAAGTTGTTATCGATTGCTCTGCGGAAATAATTAACTTAACTCCCCGGTCATAAAACTCATCGACTAAACTGATAAACCGCCGAGCGGCATCCTCTCTATCAACCGTTAGGGTAGGAATACTGCTGACAAAAACCGTACTAAAGACTGTTGCCAACTCAATGTAGTCGTTCTGACTTCTTGGCCCTTCACATATATTCGCAAACTCAAACCAGACAACATCTCCCGCTAGCTTTTGCGCAAGGATCTTTCGGTTTTCAACCTCTAGAGCCACGTCATTACGCTCCGGCTCTGAGGCCAAAGCGCTAAAACTAGCTGCCATGCTCTGTTGCGCGACCTGGTCTAGCGGAAAGTGATAAAGCTCAGCTTGCTGCAATGTACGCAACCGGAAATCTTGGCCTTGGTCAATTTCCCAGATGTCGCAGTATTGATAAATTTGCTCTATTGCTGGCAAGAAGCGAGATCGCTGAAGGCCGTTCAGGTAAAGGTTTTGAGGTTCAACATTGGAAGTAGCAACCAAACTGACGCCCCGCGCAAACATTGCCGTCATTAACTCCCCCAGAATCATAGCGTCGCCAATATCAGAAACGAAAAACTCATCAAAGCATAAAATATTGGCTTCAGCAGCAAACTCATCCGCGACTTTATGGAGAGGATTGGAGGCTCCAGAATTCCGCCCAAGACTGACATGCACACGACGCATGAACCTGTGAAAGTGCATACGCAAGGTTCTGTCCGCCGGTAAACACGTGCAAAACAGATCCATCATCATCGTCTTACCGCGGCCAACACCACCCCACAAATACAATCCGCGCTGGGGTTGAATCGGCGCAGCTGGAAACAATCCAGAAACCCAACCAGTCAGCAAGGGCCAAATGGTTTTATTTTTGCCATCACTAAGCTCTATTCGAAGAAACAGTTCCGTTAGACGCCGCATCACTTCAGCCTGCGCTGGGTCGGCCAACATTTTGCCATCGCTTAAACAATGTTGATATTTTTCTTCAGGACTTTGGCGCATCTATCGAATTTCTTTGCTCTGTATTTTTTCGGCTATGAGGCTCTTGTCCAGATCAGACTCCTTCGTGGGAATCTGCCCGATTTAGATGAATCCTAAACTGAAGTTATCTTGCCCTGGCCTCTGACTCGAGCAGCCAGCGCATGGGCCTCTAACCCCTCACTAGTTGCTAATAGGTCTGTCATTGTTGACAAATGTGCAGCGCCTTTACCCGACATGTGAATCATAGAGCTACGCTTCTGGAAATCATAAACGCCTAGGGGAGAGGCAAATCGAGCAGTACCAAATGTAGGTAAAACATGCGACGGGCCAGCCATGTAGTCGCCAAAAGTCTCACCGGTATGAGCGCCCATAAATATCGCGCCCGCGTGGCGTATACCTTTGACCCACTCCTCGGGGTCAGCAACGGCCAACTCTAAGTGCTCCGGAGCAATGCGATTGGCTATGGCAATGGCGTTTTGGGCGTCGGCGCAGTGAATCAGCGCGCCCCGACTTTCCAATGAAGCGGCAATAATTTCCGATCTTTGCATACCCGGCAACATTTCTTTAATTTTATCGGCAACTGCCTTTATAAAATACGCATCTGGGCTGATCAATATACTTTGAGCATAAGAGTCGTGTTCGGCTTGGGAAAAGAGGTCTAATACCGCCCACTCCACAGGCGTGGTACCGTCAGCAACCACTAACACTTCGCTGGGCCCAGCAATCATATCTATGCCCACTTGGCCAAAGACCTGCTTCTTTGCAGCAGCCACGTAGGCACTGCCCGGACCAACAATCTTATCTACTTTTTGAATCGTTTCTGTGCCGTAAGCCATTGCAGCTACTGCTTGCGCACCACCAATGGTATATACCTTATCTGCCCCTGCAAGATGCAGGGCTGCCAACACCATGTTGTTGATCACACCATCTGGCGTTGGCACTGTGACAACAACCTCATCAACGCCAGCCACTTTTGCTGGCACTAGCGTCATTAAGACACTAGATGGATAGGCTGCTCGACCGCCCGGCACGTAAACGCCAACCCGCTCTATCGGACTAATGCGCTGACCCAATTGATTGCCCAGGTCATCGGTAAACGACCAAGATGCCTCCACCTGTTTTTCGTGAAACTGTCGAATACGCATCACAGCAACTTTCAAAGCTTGTTGAGCAAAAGGGTCGATAGTTGCCCAAGCGGCAGCAAGCCTTTCATGGCTAATTTCAAACTCGGCCACTGAAATTGCTGATAAACGGTCAAACTTTTCGGTGTAAGCCAACAGAGCCTCGTCACCGTTTACCCGAACTTCAGCAATAATCCCAGCAACAACAACATCGACATCACTGGATGCACTCATATCCCAAGCAAGTAGCTCGTCTAACTGTTGGGGAAAATCATCTGCAATTGAAGAAATTTGGCGAATGCTCATTTCTGACCAACCTGCTTTTGTTCGTCTATGCTTTCAACCACAGCAGAGAGCTTAGCAATGAGGCGCTGTACTTCATCGAATTTAGTTTTCATAGATGCGCGATTTACGATCAATCGAGTGCTGATGTCGCAAATAGTTTCACGCTCTTCAAGGCCATTCGCTCGGAGGGTATTGCCGGTATCTACGATATCCACAATACAATCGGCCAAACCAAGCAAAGGGGCAATTTCCATAGCCCCGGAAAGCTTAATCAGCGCCACTTGCCGACTCTGAGTTTGGTAATATTTGCGAGTAATATTGACAAACTTAGAGGCGACCCTGAGCACATGTTCCGGCTCTGGTGCACCCACTGGCCCAGCTGTCATCATCTTACATTGGCCTATTTTAAGATCCAAACGTTCATAAAAACTCATGCTACCGCCATATTCAAGAATGGTGTCTTTACCGGTAATGCCTATATCAGCAACCCCGTTCTCCACATAGGTAGGCACATCAGCTGAGCGTGTGACAATAAGTTTGTGGCCACCAGAAACGCTGTCAAAAATTAGCTTTCTGGACTTATCCGGGTCCTCGCTTGGTTGGATCTCACAGGCCGCCAACAAAGGCAAACACTCTTTAAAAATACGGCCCTTATTGAGCGCGATGACTAACCCCATAGTTCTAATCAGCCTTGATTAATTTTCGATCGAATACAAATTGAGCGGCAAACAGACTTTCTTTCGACCACCGCTAAAAGCTCCCTAGCAACGACGAACCCTGCCGCTGTAGTGATTTTATTGATTTGTTCGGCACAACTTGAAGACCTAAGAAACACGACGCACTTGAGCTCCAAGTTGCTGTAGTTTCTCTTCAATGGTCTCATATCCACGGTCGATGTGATAAATCCGATCAATGACCGTTGTACCTTGAGCCGCTAAAGCCACTAGAACCAGGCTAGAGGAAGCGCGCAAATCGGTTGCCATAACAGGCGCCGCACGCAGTTGTGATACTCCGTGAATCACAGCCATGGAGACCCCATGCAACTCAATATTAGCACCCAAACGGTTCATTTCATGGACATGCATAAAGCGGTTTTCAAATATTTTTTCGTGAATCGTCGACGTGCCTTCGGCTACTACATTAAGCGCCATAAATTGGGCCTGCATATCCGTTGGAAATCCAGGGTACGGGGCCGTCTCAATATCTACAGCTCTGGGTCGCTGTCCGTGCATATCAAGACTAATCCAGTCTTCACCCACGTTAATGTCTGCGCCTGCCTGCACTAGCTTGTCAATCACAGCCCCCAAAGTGCTAGGTTCAACATCGCGGAGGCGGATTCTACCCGCGGTCACCGCAGCAGCTATTAGGTAAGTACCGGCCTCAACGCGGTCAGGCATTACCCTGTAACTACCGCCATGTAGCTTCTCCACTCCCTCGATGGTGATGGTTTCTGATCCGTGCCCGGTAACCTTAGCGCCTAACGTGCGCAAAAACTCGCCCAGATCTGTGACCTCGGGCTCACACGCAGCGTTGTGTATTCTGGTCACCCCTTTCGCCAACGTTGCGGCCATCATAAGGTTTTCAGTGCCGCCTACCGTGACCACATCCATATAAAGGTCTTTACCTATTAAACCACTTGGTGCGCGGGCGCGCACGTAACCGTCCACAACCTCTATCTCTGCGCCAAGAGCTTCTAGGCCTTTTAAATGTTGGTCTACCGGACGAGAACCAATGGCACAGCCGCCCGGCAGTGATACTTCTGCCTTACCGTAACGCGCAAGCATTGGACCAAGCACTAAAAATGAGGCGCGCATGGTTTTAACCAAGCTGTAAGGCGCACATAGATCTTTTAGGTGATGAGCAGAGATCTCTAAGTTCATGCGCTCATCAAGGCTTACACCAACACCCAGACAAGCCAACAACTCGATCATTGTGGTGACGTCATGCAAGTGCGGCGCGTTAGAGATAATAACCGGATCAGCCGTGAGCAAGGAGCCAGCCAAAATCGGTAAAGCCGAATTTTTCGCGCCAGAGATTCTAACCTGACCGTCTAATTTGAAGCCGCCATCGATATTTAACTTATCCATCGCACTTGCCCCTATTCAGGCGCATCGGCTTTGATTGTTACAGCGTGCAAGGCACCACCCGCGATCAAATCTTCAATGCATGCATATACTTGTTGCTGTTTTTTTACCCTGCTCATACCGGCAAAAATCGTTGCGACCACGGCTATCGTCGCGCGGTTACCGTCTACATCTACAAAGACTTGCGCGCCGGCAATTGCGGCCTCGATACGTTGTTTAATTTCATCTTGCATGGACAGCGTCTTTCTTCGTTGTACTTCGGATTTTGAGCTTTTTTCGCAATTTACGATCACGCTTTTTGCTTTCTTTGTGTCATCGCCTTTAGGTAGTTGGCGCCGCTCGCGACAAACATATGTCTCGCAAACCACATGGTACGCAATTTTGAGCCGACATTCATGAACAGATTGACCATTACCTCGCTATTTTTTTACCACTAGTGACTATAAAAGCAATAATCTGGTACCCTAAGCTGCTTGGCTCATGGACCAGATCGGACTAAAATGCGTTTTCACTAGATTAGCGTGTTTTAAATAAGGACAGTCAACATCCATGTGGATTCAACTTACTCTTCTCGTTTTTGGCTTTGTTGCCTTAATCTGGAGCGCGGATAAATTTTTGTCTGGCGCGGCGGCAACAGCGGCAAATATGGGCGTGTCAAAAATGATGATCGGCCTTACAGTCGTTTCCATAGGCACTTCCGCACCAGAGATTGTAGTAGCCACCATGGCCGCATTAGATCGCAATTCCTTGCTCGCTGTGGGTAACGCCATTGGCTCAAATATCGCCAATATCGGACTAGTGTTAGGGATCACCGCGATCATTACCCCCCTTTCATTTTCGGCCAATGTCAGGAGCAAAGAACTGCCCTGGTTGATTGGAGCTACGTTTTTAGCCGTTATCCTGCTGTTCGACCGGCGCTTGGACTTTGTCGACGGCACAATCTTATTACTTGGCTTGGCTTATATTCTTTGGCAGCTAGTAGTGACCCAAAGCGACTCTGAGTACTCAACCGATGCGATTTCAACTGAGCTGGACGACTTACCTGAAATGACAAATAGACAGAGCATTGTTTGGCTCACAGTTGGATTGATTGTATTGCTGGTTTCGGCACAAATCCTCGTTTATGCAGCGACTAATATTGCCACCGCCCTAGGCGTAAGCGACATGATTATTGGCTTAACAATTGTCGCAGTGGGCACCAGCTTACCGGAGCTAGCAGCCACTCTTGGCTCGGCTATAAAAGGCCAACCAGATATTGCTATTGGCAATATCGTTGGCTCCAACATTTTAAATATACTGGCCGTGCTAGCTGTGCCGGGACTGATTCATGCTACCGACATGGACCACGCCGCACTTTGGCGCGACAGTGGGATGATGTTGGCTCTAACCCTTATGCTGGCACTATTCGCTTACGGCCTAAATTCTAGAGCCGTTATAACTCGATTTGAGGGATCTGTAATGCTCATGGCTTGGATCGGTTACAACCTACTTTTGATTCAGCAGGCATAGGTTATGTCAATTGAGCAAATCGCAGAGACTATTAAAGGTATCGTCTTTGATGTGGATGGTGTTCTCACTAATGGGCGAATTATTTATAGCGACAGTGGCGTTGAGACCAAACATTTTCATGTTCGAGACGGAGCAAGCATAAAGTTAATGGCCAACAGCGGCATTGATATAGCGATAATTACGGGACGCGAATCCACAATTGTGAGCCGGCGCGCCGAAGAATTAAATATTGTCCACGTAGTGCAAGGCGCTGATTCCAAAACCGATGCCCTCCAGTCACTAATGGAGAAAGGCTTTCCTAAACATGATCTTTGCGCAGTCGGCGACGACATCCAAGATTTACAGTTGTTTAATCACCCCGGTGTTACGCTACGCGCCACCGTGGCAAACGCTCATCCAGTGGTGTTAGCTCGAGCGAACTTTACAACGCTAAGAGCCGGTGGTGAGGGAGTCGCATTAGAGCTGGCGGAACTCATACTCAAAGCCCAAGGTAAGTGGGATTTTGACTGATGACCGCCACCTCCACTCGATTCACTTCTCGAGGCAAAGGACTTAGCTTTGCAGCGATAACATTATCCTCATTGGTTTTGCTAGCCATTTTTATGCCTAATTATTATAAAGACCTCCAACACGCTAAGGCTCCCTTTTCCGATCAAAGCAAGGCATCAGCGGAACCCCGACGCAAGCCAGATAGCTACGGCGAAAAGATGTTGCTGCAGACTTTTTCTGAAGACGGCTACATTCAGTATCAAGTGCAAGCTGAATCGATGCAGCAATATTTATCCGATAAATCCACCAATCTACAAACACCAATCATTACCTTTAACACCCAAGGCAATTCGCCTTGGGTCATTAAAGCTAATGATGGCCTCATTGAGAAAAGTGATGGCAACTTGGGTGAAGGTGAAAAAGTACTGATTCTTAAGGGCGCGGTCTCAGTGACCCAAAACCTCGGTAGAAACGACTTTATGCGTTTGCGCAGCGAAGCTTTAACACTTTATCCAGACGCACATACTGCAGCCACTGAGCGAATTGTTACTGTTGAAACCTTAGCTTTTCGAACACAAGCTAAAGGGGTAATCATAGATCTTTCAAGTGGCCGAATGGAATTTCCCCCAAACCCTCTCCAACGCGTAAAAAGCAACTTTATTGCACCGCCAGATATATCTAAAAATCCGGCACTTTCTGCACCCCTGGCAACAGATTCAGAATACAGTGGCCTAAAGAAACTTTCCGGTAATGCCGATGCTTAACAAAATGATCAGATCAGGGCTGCTAATAGTACTGACTTCGATGGCAATATTAGCACTGCCAATTATTGGCAGTGCTGCACCTGCCCAGACGACTGCTGAAATTGTTATTGAAGGTGCCAGCGCAGAATTCGACAAGACGAATAACACCATCACCTACACGGGTAATGTAAAGGCAAAAATGGAAAGTGTTGCGATTACTGGCGAGATACTTTTGGTTAATCTTGACCAAGACCAAGTACAACTCATTACGACCACTGGCAAGCCCGCAAGATTTAGCCAAGCGGCGAGCCCAAGCACCGGCCGCCCCAATGAAACGTCCGCCTCGGCAGCAAAAATTATCTATTACCCAGAAGAGAATAAATTAGAACTGACAGGAGAGGCCCGACTAGCCCAAGGCAACAACGTAGTTAGCAGCGCATCTATTCGCTACAACATCCTGGGCGGAGAAGTGGAAGCTGGTGATAAGAGGGGCACAAACAGAGTTCAAATGCAGTTACTGCTGCCTAAAATCGATGCTAACGCAAAAAAGCCGACTGGCGTTATTAAAGAATAATAGTGCGCTTATCTGCCCAACATTTACGCAAATCCTATGGCAACACCTTGGTATTAGAGGATGTTTCCTTAGCCGTAAACAGGGGCGAGATCGTGGGTTTACTCGGACCAAATGGCGCGGGAAAAACGACTTGCTTCTATATACTGGTGGGGCTGATCAAACCAAATTCGGGCAAGATTAACTTGGGCCCCCAAAACCTCACCACAGCGCCAGTACACGTAAGAGCTCGCGCAGGAATCGGTTACCTACCGCAAGAAGCCAGCGTTTTCAAAACGCTTTCTACCGAAGATAATATTTTGGCTATTCTTGAGCTAAATGATCAACTAGATAAACCCCAGCGCCACACCCGCCTTGAAGAACTTATCGCCGAATTCAACTTGAACTCGGTACGCAAAAGTCTTGGGCAAAGTCTAAGTGGTGGCGAGCGGAGGCGCTTGGAAATAGCCAGAGCACTGGCCAGCGGCCCGCAGTTTATTCTTTTAGACGAACCCTTTGCTGGTGTTGATCCAATTTCTGTTAACGATATTAAGGATGAAATCATTGACTTGGCTCAACGGGGTATCGGCGTTTTAATCACTGATCATAATGTCAAAGACACCCTAGATATTTGTGACCGAGCCTATATCGTCCACCAAGGACGGATAATTGCAGAGGGCCAACCCTCAGAAATTTTGTCGAACAAAATTGTACAAAAAGTCTATCTTGGTGAAGGATTTGGAGATTAGCATAAGGCATCTAAAAAGTATCACAGGGCGCACGCGAACATGCAGCTAACGGGACTACAATTAGTGAAGTTCGGCAGTCTCTCTGCGCCTCTGGTAGGCGAAAAAGTTGGCTCGAAGACCGGCAGACTAGACTGCAACCCAACCCCAACCCGCTGTAACTCGGCTATGAGCTAATTTATGAAGCAGTCGCTTTCCATGAAGCTTGGCCAGCAGTTGAAGATGACACCTCAATTGCAACAAGCCATTAAACTTTTGCAGCTATCGGCCATGGAACTGAGTCAAGAAATCCAAACCACACTAGACAGCAATCCGCTGCTGGAAGTAGCGGATGATTGGAGTGAAGATTCAACAGAAGTTGACGACAGTGTAGACCACTACGACAACTTTGATGCTGAACTCGCGCCAATTGACGAATTCCCGGATGCCCAAGATTTAGAGCAGGATGTGGGCGCTCAGCTCTCAGAACCATTGACCGAGATATTAGAGGTGGACTCGACTTGGGATGACGTTTACCCGCAGGCACCTGCTGCGGCTCCAGCCAGCGGCGAGTTTGACCTAGATCCCGGCGCCAATAATGTCACCGCGCCTAACCTCGTTGATCACCTTGAATGGCAGCTTAACCTGACACCGATGGCTCCATCCGATCGAGTCGTTGCAATGGCCATAATTGATGCCATTGACGCCGACGGCATGCTCAGTGCCAGCATTGAAGAAATAAGGACCACGTTATTTGACCCAAGCCTTGTCGATGGTGACCAAATCAACGACGACGACATTGCCCAAATACTGGAACGAGTACAGCAGTTTGACCCCATTGGGGTCGGCGCGCGGGACCTACGCGAATGCCTGCTTTTACAGCTAATGCAATTAGACCCTGCCACAAAATGGCTAGAAGAGGCCCTCAATGTTGTTGATCAGCACCTCGATCTGCTGGGTGCAAAGGATTTCGTCAACCTCATAAAACGGACTCGTCTACAGGAGTATCAGCTAAGCGAAATTGTTTTTCTGATCAGAACGCTACAGCCCAGGCCAGGAGCAGCATTTGATACGGCGGATTCTGATTTTGTCCTGCCCGACGTTGTGGTGCGAAAAAAAAGCAATCGTTGGTTAGTAGAGTTGAATCCCGAAACATTGCCAAAGTTGCGTATCAATGACACTTACGCGGGCTATATCAAAAATCTAAATTCCGGCGCAGATAAAGATTTCATTAAAGACAATCTACACGAGGCTCGCTGGTTTCTGAAAAGCTTGCAGACCAGGCATGATACTTTACTGAAAGTGGCTACAAAAATTGTTGAAGTGCAACAAGACTTTTTGGAACACGGCCCAGAGGCCATGAAACCACTTATCCTCGCGGATATTGCTGACCAAGTTGAATTGCATGAATCGACTGTTTCAAGAGTAACCAACCGCAAGTACTTGGCAACGCCAAGAGGGCTTTTTGAATTAAAATACTTCTTTTCCTCCCATGTCGGCAACGCCAGCGGAGGCGAAGTTTCAAGCACTGCGATACGGGCTATTATCAAAAAACTCACTGCGGAAGAAAATCCAAGAAAACCGTTGAGTGATAGCAAAATCGCCGTAATATTGCAGGAACAGAATATTACCGTTGCAAGACGTACAGTTGCAAAGTACAGGGAATCCTTATCGATACCCCCTTCTAACGAGCGCAAACAATTTGTGTAGCGTTAGCCTGCGGACAAAGATTGTATTCCGGCAAAGGCATTTAATAGACGGCTGACTGAAGGATTCATTGGACAATAAGGAGATTAGCCATGCAGCTAAATATCACCGGCCACCAAATTGACCTCACGGACTCACTGCAACTTTACATTAGGGAAAAATTCCAAAAATTAGAAAGGCATTCCGACCAAATAACAAAAACTCATGTTGTTCTTAACATCGAGAAATTATCTCATCAGGCAGAAGCGACGGCCCATGTGCCGGGCGCAGAGTTATTTGCCCATACAGAAGCGCCGGATATGTACGCAGCGATAGACCAACTATCAGATAAACTCGACCGACAGTTGATAAAGCACAAAGAGAAAACCGTAGCACGTCATAACGGCCGAAGCCACAGATCTCCTAACCATACAATTTCTTAGATTTAAAAGAGCCTTTACTCATATGCCATCGATCGCAGAACTTTTAGAACCCGCACAAGTACATTGCAACTTTACTGGGCACAGCCGTAAAAAAATTCTGCAATTGGTGGCAGAGTCCTTAGCCAAGGAAGCAAACGATGAGGAAAGCTCATTAAACGAAATTTATGATGGCCTGACAGAGCGGGAGCGACTGGGTAGCACTGGCCTAGGAGACGGTGTAGCTATTCCTCACTGCCGCATGAACTGCGAAAAAATGATCTGTGCATTTGTCTCGCTCAAAGATGCCATAGACTACGAGTCCATAGACGGCGAACCAGTAGATCTGATTTTTGTTCTCATAGTGCCCACCCACGAGAACAAAGCGCATTTAGAAATGCTCTCTACTCTGGCTCACATTTTTGGCGAGAATGACTTTCGCCGACGCCTTCGAATCGCTAATACCAACGATGAATTACGCGCCACCATTATAGCTATTGAAAACGAAATAGCTGAACATTCCAGTTCACCAACCTCAAACAGCGGCTAATGAAGTTAATAATCATTAGCGGCCGCTCTGGATCGGGCAAATCCACCGCCATTAGAGCCTTAGAGGATTCGGGTTACAACTGTATTGATAACTTGCCCATCAGCTTGCTTGAAGCGCTGATCATGGAATACCTAGAGGAAGACGCCGCTGACACCAAACTTGCCGTTTGCATTGATGCCAGAAGCAGATCACTGGAGAAATTTCCAGACATCTTGATGCAGTTAGAAAACCCTGTCATCGAAAGACAAATCATTTATCTCGATGCGCTCGGCCCCTCCCTGGTAAAAAGGTTCAGTGAAACACGACGCAAACACCCGCTAACTACCAAGGATATTGATCTTCGCCAAGCTATTGATATGGAGGCCCGCATATTGGGCAGCATTGCGGACCTTGCCAACCTGATCATTGATACAACGCACTTAAGCTCTAAGCAAATGAGCGATCAAATCAAAGAAAGAATAATTCTGCGTGAAGACTCTTCAATAAGCTTGGTGTTTCGATCCTTTGGATTCAAGCACGGAGTTCCCGTTGATACCGATTTTGTCTTTGATTTGCGCTGCCTGCCTAACCCTCACTGGGAGCCCAAGCTAAGACCACTTACCGGCCTTAATCAAGAGGTAGAGAATTATCTCGACGACCAGCCTTTGGTGATTCAGATGTTCGACGAACTATCTGGGTTACTTAAGCGCTGGATTCCTCACTTTAAAGCAAACGAGAGAATTTACATGACAATTGGCATTGGCTGCACCGGCGGACAACACCGAAGTGTTTACATGGCCGAAAAACTAGCGCTTTATTTTAGAGATCAGTTCGAGAATGTAATGGTTAGGCATAGGGAGCTGGAGCGCCTCAAGATCAAATAGCCATTGCAGCACTCAACCTGACCTGCAGCTGTTTGCGCCACACTGGTTGTGAAAAAACTTAGTTATTAGTCTATTAAGGGAAAATTTAGGTCATTGAAGTTAGCTCTGCCTCACAGCAAACACAGATACAAACCGCTTCTGTTCTTTTTAATTCTTCCAGCTACTATGCTGAGCGCAATCGAAAATCAGAAAAAGAGAAACAATGCAGCAAACCGTCATCACCATTATCAATCCTCTCGGCTTACACGCCCGAGCTGCTTCCAAGCTTGTGGATTGCGCCAAGCATTTTGAGGCGGCGATTACCTTGGCGACAGATAGCGCTGAAGTGGACGGCAAAAGTATAATGAAGCTTTTGCTGTTAGGCGCCCCCATGGGCACTCAAGTTACCTTGCGGGTGGATGGCGCCGATGAGGAAGACGCCTTTTTAAACTTATGCGAATTAATCAAAAACGGTTTTGGTGAACTAGAAGAGTAATGGTAAGCGGCGAACAGCAGCAGTTGGAGGATTTTCTAGAGGGCATTGGCCGCTGTAGTTTAGATGGCACCACAATACTCCTGACTTCTCTGCGCCCCTCTGAGGTCGCTGTTGCCGCAAACCTAGATACCGATGACTTTGCTAACATTTTGAAGCGGCCATGATGGTGACCATTTTGGTTGCAGCGGTCGCAGGCGCCTTACTGCCAAGCCTGCTGCGCAAAATGAACATTGATCCAGCTATTGCCGGCGGCGTGGAGTTGACGACGATTACCGACATCATTGGATTTTTCGTTTTTCTCGGCTTAGCTACGCTGGTATACGTATAGCCGAGAAATTATTGTCCGGCTATAGTCATTGAATCAAGCAAAATGCTTGGCGCTCGAATGTTGCCACGCATGTCAACGTCGTCGCCAATGGCCACAATATTTAGCAGCATTTCTTTAAGGTTGCCGGCAATTGTGAGTTCATCTACCGGATATAAGATTTCGCCGTTCTCAACCCAAAAACCTGAGGCGCCCCTAGAATAATCACCGGTTACGGCATTCACTCCCTGCCCCATCAATTCAGTGACCAAAAGCCCCGTATTCATCTGCTTGAGCAAATCGGCATGAGATGTCTGGGGTGCAATAATATCTAGGTTATGTACACCGCCCGCATTACCGGTCGTCTGCATGCCAAGTTTGCGAGCAGAGTAAGTAGACAATATGTAACCGCTCACAGCACCTTTGGCTACGAATTCATTGACCCTGGTGGATACGCCGTCGTCATCGAAATAGGCGCTGCCTAAACTACCCAAAATATGTGGGTCCTCTCTCAAACTCATCCAAGTCGGCAGCACCAGGCTACCCAAACTATCCAGCAAGAATGATGCCTTGCGGTATTGTGCACCCCCGCCAATAGCCCCAAGAAGATGGCCAAGGAGACCACTGGCTAATTGCGGCGACAACAAAATTGGGTAATTCCCTGTGGGCGCTTTTTGCGGAGACAACCGGGAGACGGTTCGGCGTCCTGCCTCTTCGCCCACGGCTATAGCACTTTCTAGACCATTGCTCTGGCGCGCCAAGGAATACCAATAATCACGCTGCATACCATTCTTATCTTCACCTATCAACACGCAGCTTAAACTGTGCCGGGTACCTGAATAGCTACCGATAAAACCATGACTGTTGCCGTAAACCCGCAAACCTTGTTGGGTACTCACTTCAGCGCCATCCGAATTAACCAGCCTATCATCCAACCTTAAACCTGCGGCTTCGCATTCGATAGCAAGATGGGTGGCTTCCTCAGGCTCAATATTCCATGGGTGGTACAAATCCAAGTCCATAGCTTGGATCGGCATTAGGGCTTTATCTGCCAAACCACTGCACTCATCTTCCTGAGTGTGTTTAGCAATATTTTTTGCAGCCTTAACCGTATCGTGGATTGCATCTAAGCTGCTGTCAGTCGTGCTAGCAGAACCCTTGCGCTGACCAAAATACAGCGTAATGCCGAAACCCCGATCTTGATTAAATTCCAAGTTTTCAAGCTCGCCTTTGCGCACCCGAACACCAAGACCTTGGTCCATACTTATCGAAACTTCAGCTTGATCTGCGCCTTGCTGGTTCGCTTCAGTAAGAATATCTTGCACAAGTTCCGTCAATTCTGTTTGATGATCTATAAAATCCAATGAACTATTCCAAAAAAGTTAAAAATGTTTGAAGACCTCTCTAAAACCGCACGAAAACGTGAAGCTGAACGCCTACAACTGGTCGGTCGTAAGCTAACCGAAATGAAGCCCGATGTACTCGCTACCATTCAACTGTCGGCGGAGTTGCATGAGGCAATTGCTACTCACCAACGTATTTCTAGCCGCGAAGGCGGACGGCGCCAACTGCAATTTATTGGCAAGCTCATGCGTAAGATCGACACGGAGGCTCTAGAAAAACAAATAGCTGACCTTGAGGGCCGATCTAATGACGCACGCACTTTCTTCCACCAACTTGAACAATGGCGCGACCGATTAGTTGAGCAGCCCGACACTATGAAGGACTTTATCGACCAATACCCACAAGTTGATCGGCAACAATTCCGTCAAGTTGTAGTTAAGGCAGCTGGATCTAAACCCAATAATGTTGAACCTGCCAATGAGGCACACAAACGGGCATTGAAGCTTTTGTTCAAATTTTTACGAGACAGCGCCAGCGACTAAAAAGCACTAGCTAGCCTGAGTACCGCCGACAATTATCTCATCTACCTTAAGGGTTGGTTGCCCAACACCAACGGGGACCGATTGACCATCTTTACCGCAAACCCCCACTCCGCCATCTAAGTTGAGATCGTTACCCACCATAGAGACTTTGTTCATTACTTCGGGGCCGCTTCCTATTAATGTGGCGCCACGAATAGGCGCGGTGACCTTACCGTCTTCAATTAAATAGGCTTCCGTTGCTGAAAAAACAAAACGGCCGGAAGTGATGTCTACAGAACCGCCACCAAAATTGACCGCGTAAACCCCTTTCTTCACTGAGCGCAAAATATCCTCGGGTAAATCTTGGCCCGGCAGCATATAAGTATTTGTCATTCTTGGCATCGGGACATGTGCAAAAGATTGCCGACGGCCATTCCCTGTTGGCGCAACGTTCATTAATCGGGCGTTCAGTTTGTCCTGCATGTAGCCTTTTAGGATACCGTTTTCTATCAACACAGTAGACTGCGTTTGAGTACCTTCATCGTCTACCGACAAGGAACCGCGTCGCCCTTGCATGGTGCCATCATCAACTATCGTACATAACGCAGAGGCCACTTGCTCTCCGACACGGCCAGAAAACGCAGAACTGCCCTTACGATTAAAATCGCCCTCTAACCCATGACCTACGGCCTCATGAAGTAGTACGCCAGGCCACCCTGGCCCTAACACTACTGGCATTGGCCCCGCTGGCGCATCAATGGCTTCTAAGTTAACCATCGCCATGCGTACCGCCTCTTTTGCCACGTCACCGGCCCAATCGCCTTCGCATAGAGAGAACAGGCTACGCCTGCCACCACCGCCTGCACTGCCACGTTCGCGACGCTCACCCTGTTGTACAATTACAGAGACGTCTAAGCGCACCAAAGGCCTAATGTCTGCAGCCAGTGTGCCGTCGCTGGCCATTATCAGCATCGATTCATGACTAGCTGAAATACGCACATTGACTTCTTTCACCCGCGAATCTTCAGCCCGGGCAACCATATCTACTTGCCGTAGCAAGACTACTTTTTCTGCATCAGATAAACTCGAAATTGGGTCGACACCTTCGTACAACGCTGGGTGGGCTGTTGCATTGAACGCGGGCGCATTTCTACTCGCGCCCTTCTTAGCAATTGATCGCGCAGCCTTTGCAGCTTGTTGCAAACCATCAAGACGAATATCTTCGCTATAAGCGAACCCAGTTTTCTCGCCCGCCAGGGCCCTTACGCCAATACCAGCATCTACGGAAAATGCGCCATCTTTAACGATGCCATCTTCAAGACCAAAAGACTCAGACCGCGTGCTTTGTACAAAAACCTCTCCGTAGTCAACTTCCCGGCTCAGTAAGTCGAATACTGTCTCTTCTAAATCAGCAAAGGAGATACCTTTGCTCTTGAGCAGAGTCTCTTCTGCTTGGCTGATTAAATCGCTCATATCTAATTATTGCTCGGTATCATTTTTGAACACATAAGCCGCTATTCTAACGCAAAGCTGCACTTTTTAGCATCTATCTCAAACACCGCTCCTTCTTCGCTGGGCACTTTTTCTGCCTCCATCTTATCCAGAGTGTCTGCTAGACTTTCTTTTTGATGAAGTAAATCAGGGGAAAGTCGCTCGCCCGCTGGCGGAATTGCGTCAATTGATTGCCCCCAGAGCGTCAAAAATTTCACTTCCGGATCTACTATGTTGCCAGCAACGGAAAATTTTGCGCTGCTCATCCGCCGGATAGGTTTGCGGAGAAGAAGCTCTCCAACGGCAACACCAATACCCGCCAAAGGGTTTGCTAACGCCACATAAGCCGCGTACCAAGGCAAGCTATCACTGACGGGAAGAGTCACTATCATTTCATTTTTAAGCGTACCATTGCGGAAATCCACGGAGCCGCCCAATTCATAGGTGGAGGATGTACTTTTAATTATTAGGTTATTATTAAACGACAACTGCTCATTCTCCATCTGGATTTCAGCCCCCAGGCGACTAAAGCTTATACCGTCATCTACCACATCCGAAAAATCGAGACTGATGCGTTTTGCTAAAGCAGATACATTGAATAGGCTAATGAGCCGCAAACTGCCCTGGCCAGTGTCCACATCTAAAAACCGACCATCTTTCGCTAAGATGGTCACTCCCCCCTCACTCTGGGTGAAGTTGACATTAGCCGGCGAACCCGGCCAAGAAATATTTCCTGAAAGCCGTGCAAACTCAGTTTCCACCACTGGCACGTAGCCCCAAGCAGGTAAAGTAGTAAACAAATTATCAAGATTTGCTGCGCCGGAAAAAGAAGACATATTGCAATCTAAGTCCCAAAAGGCGACGCTCTCTTCTATATGGACTCCTTTAACATCGATAGCCTTAATATCGAAGCTAACACCACGCTCTTTAGGTTCAATATCGAACGCCCAGGAACCAAATGACTCATTACCAAGATGTAGCGAACCTACTTGCACACTTGCTCGGGGCAATGTCCTGCCAACTTCAATCGACATTGGGTCAACTAAAGTAATGCCATCTGCGGCATATTGATCATTTTTCGGTAGTCTTAAAAAGGATAGATCAATGCCAAGCGAGTCCATATCAGAGAAGTCTAGGCGGCCTATAACGGCATCACTTTTCAGATCGAAAGTTAGCTCGCCTGCCCGGCGCAATCCATCCACATTTACGCTCTCAAAAACGAAATCGCCTAAGATCAACTCGCCCACATACAAATTTTCAATCTGCCAGTCGAAGGGAAGAGCAATTGCCGGTTCAACGTCATCCGAAACCCAATCAGCTATATCTAAACGCGGCATGACACCAACGATTTTTAGCCCAGTAAACTCTGATCCATTCTCTGGCCGATTGTCTGATCCATAAATGGGAGCGGCAATGGCAATGCCCAGCCCCCCATATATTTCACCATTCAATAGGTTATCGGCTTCCTCTGGATTTACCAGCAACCAACCTTTTGTGTTCTTGTAATTCCAGCCGATTTGCCTGCCTTCTGGCAAAAACTTTAAGGTGAATTCGCTCCGCTCGGACGCATCTATCTTTTTACCAAATTCTGCCGGCAAATCTATGTTCAACCCTAAAAGATCGGTTTGCACTAACAAATTAGATACTTCACCTTGCATGGATAAATTTAAGCGCGAAGAAAATGCAGTTTCACCTTGCAAAACGGCGGGCGCGTCGATGCTCAATAGGTGTAAAATATTTTTTGCGCCAATCCGCCCATCTATATCAATATTCAACCATTGCTCATTGCTGCGTGAAGCGATAACTGCGGGGCGCTTATACATCGAAGCGGTTAACTGGCTATGAAAATGGTGGGGGAGAGAAAAGCTGGCAGGTCCGCTGACATTTTGTAGCGCCAACTTATAGCCGGGCATATCTAGCGATACAGCAGATATTTCCAAACTCAAATCCGCAACCAAACCCGTTGCCGACACATTTGGCACTGCATCTGCGAATGCATTACCAATCTCAACACCGATTTTTACTAACGGTACTTCTAGGTGAGCCGTTGTTGTAACAACACCTTCATCAAATACACGCCAGTCGTCTTCAATAAAAGCCATAGATTCCTTCAGCGGCGAAGACCGGATATAGTCTAGCAATACTTCCCCGGAAGGAGCTGCGGTGAAATCTACCGAAATAACACTGGCTTTATCGATCTTAGCTTTAGCTTGATTAAATTCGATGCCGAACGATGTGCCTTGAAGATCTTCTACAACAGTTTCTAGGCCTAACACTCTAAGACGGCCGCGAGCGTTTGAGATGCGAGGCCAATCGTCCAAGTAGTTCATTTGAAGCGCACTAAAATCAGCGGACATCTCAAATCGTCGATCGAATTTCCGCTTGGATTTAACATGAATTTGGCTTTGAAGAGCCAACTCGACATTATCAAATTGACCTCTTTCCGGCGCAGTTTTCAACCAATTGTATAACCCCGGCTTTAATTTGTAAGGTACGTAGCTTTTAGCTTCACCTAACTCGGCTGTATCCACTTTTACCCTAACGGCTATTCTTTGTTCATATTTCGCTTGAGGCCTGGTAGTTGCGAACACGCCAGAGATCGTGGAACCGCCCCGTTTAGCGACAATATTTTCCCCACGCAACCCTAGATACCCCGGCCGAACAATAAGCGACAATTCACCCACGGCACTATCTAGATGCCATGCATCATAAAATAGATCAGGAAAAAGCATAGTCAAATCTTCGCTTTGGATAGCCATAGCAATGTTGCCCGCATCACCCCACATTTTGGCGCTAGCATTACTGAGTGAAGGCACACCACGGTGCCCCTGAAATCCCACAGAATCGACTTCGGCCGCGTAGCCGAAACCTAGCTCGGGGTCGAAAAACAGGTGCAGATTTTTTGCTAACCCAGATGCTCGAAGCGCAATCAGCCATTCCGACAATATGTGTGAACCCTTTGTCGTATCTATAAGGAAATCGCTAATGCTACCGATGTCCTGATTTTTTGACCATATTTGAAAAGCCGGTTTAGGTCTCTCACTACTAAAAGTTTGATCACCCCCATCTAAATTTAAACGAATAAGAAGCTCTGCTAGTTCAATGGACTTAGATCGATTAGAAAAAACAATCTGAGATAAAGCGCCAACCCAGTCGTGATCTAAACTTTGCAACTGCACAACAAAATCTAGAGAAAAATTGTCAGCTAACAACGAAGACTTGGATAGCGCAACACGAACATTCGATTGGCCACTGGCTTTGCCACCCAGACGGTTTAAGTTGCCATCATTCAATGTTAACAAAAGCTCGCCATCTGCAACCAGACCAGCTGGCACAGTTAAACTGCCGCCAGCAAAATAATTCTCTAACCGCGCACTTGGAGAAAGCCAATTGCTGCTGTGAAGGAAGCCTATCGTTAAAGGTTCCAGATCCTGGCCTACTAGCCCCGCACTAATACGGCCAAAGCGCGCACTTCCGTAACTAGCCAAATCCAAGCTTAAGGAGTAGCTCTTCAACTCCGCTTCAGTCGGAGTGAGAAAGACCTCGACTCCTCCAACGATCCGGTTACCTTTTTGTACTATCTTTTCTAGATCAAAGGGCAACTCAATTTCACCCTGATTACGTAGCCGCCAACCTTTTTCAGTTTGATCTATATAGAGATGAAACTGAGCCCACGTAAGTAGCGCCGGAATCCAGGTAGCCTGCCGCAAACTTTCAATTAAGGCCAATTCAATTTCCAGCGCATCAATATGGCCTGCGCCAAATTCTAGCTTAGCTATTTTCAACACTGGATTAAGCCCCCGCCAAGATGCGGAAACGCCAATGATCTTTACATTTAGCGGCTCTAATGTGTCATTAATTTTGGGAGTATAGTCAGACAAAAATTCCGCGCCAATCCTACCAGCGCTCAGAACTAACGCTAGGATCAATACTAAGGTAGTCACAACAATGGCTAATGGGCGGAATACAAATTTCTGCAGCTGACTTGGCGAATAGATACCGCTATTTCTGGGCATCAGCCTCACTTATCACACCTTCGGCGAAAGAGTGATTTAGAACTTAAATGCGCGCCTAGAATAAAACTCAAACAATCAACGGGCCAAAAGTTAAAATATAAAGAGACTTGTATAGCACCCAAAGCGGTTTCTTGTATTTTTGTTGATTTGGCTTCGGTTCCTCTCATAATATTTGACTATCCATCTCAGCGTGCTGGGCTATCGAAAAATCGAATATCGAAATTTCCCGAGGCAAAGGCAGTATTAGTTTTAAATTTAAACATGCAGCCAAGGGTCTCGGAGACTTGAGATAGAAACTTTGCGTCCTCATTTAAAAAACGCTCAATCACTGGTTCGGAAGCAGTGATTATGCACTCATTGGAGCCGTTTTTTTGCGCCTCACTTGTCGAATAACGCGAAAAAATTTCGCGCAGTATTTCCATGCAAGTCGACTCAGCAGATACAAGACTGCCTGTTCCCGCGCACTTATCACAAGGCTCACAAACCGTTTGCGCTAAGCTTTTTCGCGTTCGCTTGCGACTCATGAGCACGAGACCGAGCTGCGAAAAATCATCGCAAAACGTTTTGCAGGGATCAAGTTCTAGGCCTTGTTGCAATGTCTGCAAAACTTTTCGCCTATTTTCAATATTCAGCATGTCGATAAAATCGATAACAATTATACCGCCCAAATTGCGCAACCGAAGCTGTCTAGGAATACTTAGAGCCGCCTCCAAGTTTGTTTTAAATGCCGTTTCTTCTAGGTCTGTTCCCTTAATAAAACCACCGGAATTAACATCTATGCTGACCAAGGCTTCAGTCTGCTCGATAACCAAAGATCCGCCGTTTTGTAAGCGCACAGTAGGCTCTAGAGCCCTGGCGATTTCTCCATCAACGGCATAACTCTCAAATATTGACACGTAATCTTGATAAAAAAACAAGAGGGGTAAATATTCTGGCGCAAAAGTCTGCATATATTCCTGAATGCGTTGGTATGTTGCTTGGTCATCTACAGCGATACGCGTAGTTCTCTTACCGACCAAATCACGAATTAGACGATTTTGAATGGGAAGCTCGGTATAAACTGCCTTCGGCGCTTTGAGTTTTTTTGCAGTCAATTGAATATTTGACCAGACACTCTGCAGTAATTCAAAGTCTTTAAGCAGCATGCGCTCTTCTGCACCTTCGCTGAGTGTTCTAGCGATCACACCAGTTTTGGTTTTTTCTACTAAGGGTCTCAACGTTTTGTGAAGGCTGACTCTCACGACCTCATCGTGAATGCGCTGAGATATTCCTACGTGACCTTCATACGGCGTTAGCACAAGAAACTTGGCTGCAATTGCAATGCGAGTCGTTAGTCGCGGCCCCTTAGTGCCTATTGGATCTTTAACCACCTGAACGAGAAGGGTTTGTCCGTCATGTAGAAGGCTGCGAATATTTGGCTTAGTGTTGATTGGAGAATCTTGAGTTTCATCGCTAGCAGATAACAGCAAAGCAGACTGGATATCTGACAAGTGGAGAAATCCGGGACGCCCAAGTCCCACATCAACAAACGCTGCCTGCAATCCAGGCACAATCCGCAAAACTTTACCAAGGTATATATTGCCTGTAGCGCTGTGCCCACCAGAGCGAGCCATGTGGATCTCTTGCAATGCACCACTGGCAATCAATGCTACTCTCGTCTCAAATGTGTTAACGTTAATCAGTATTTCTTCAGACATTAGCGCGCATAGCCCAAGTATCAAATTCAAAACTGCGCAACAGATTTTCCGTTTCATACATGGGCAACCCAACTATCGCTGTATAACTACCCTCAATTTTTTCGCAAAAGACGGCACCCAAGCCCTGAATACCATAGCCGCCAGCCTTATCTTTTGGCTCACCTGACCGCCAATAAGCTTGCGCTTCAACTGGCGTAATTTGTCGAAATGAGACTTTACTCATAACCACCACAGACTCACTACGTCTGCCGTCATAGAGAGCAACACCTGTCATTACCTGATGGGTTTGAGCCGAGAGGCGGCGCAACATCCAAGCCCCCTCTTCAGCGTTAGCTGGTTTACCCATTAGCCTACCCTCGTGCACTACTATGGTATCTGCACCCAACGAAACAGCGCCTGAAGACCATCCAGCTCTCGCTTTGCTTAGAGCCAGTCTTGCGACATATGAATCAGGTGCTTCTCCTTGTAGGGCGGTTTCATCCACATCTGGAGAGCTAACCGAGAAGTCGAGACCCATTTGCTTAAGCAAATCCGCTCGTCGAGGAGAACTTGATGAGAGTATTAATTGCATAAGGGCGTTTCATGCACTAATTATTTCCTGGTCCTATCAGGCGTAATAAAAATCGACTCAGGAATGGCCACAAGACAGCACTGGAAAACGCCGTGGTGAGCGGCAAAACATCCCAAGGCTGATCGGCGACTATGTCCATCACAAAGGCACGAAAAACCTCAGCAAAAAAGATAACTAGGAATATCAACATCGATTGCTGCACCACCGAATGCATTTGGTGGCGCTGGTGAAATCGCCAAACGAAGAACGTTAATGAAGAAAAGATGGCGCCGTTTAAGCCAAAAGGTTCATTTAATAAAACATCCACAAAGAGCCCGAATATCCAACTAAATATGATGCCTCGGCGATAGGTGGTTTGGTCATCCGATTGCCGAGATGCGCCAAACATAATGGCGAAAAGCAGGCCCCGGCGATAGGGCAATTGCTGCGCCCAGAAAAAGCAAATCAACAGAATCCATTGAGGCCGAACATACGAAAACCAAGTGATGGAGTCAGCCGGTAGCCTGGCCACAGCTAATACAAAGCTCAGCAGCACACTCACCGCCAGTACTATACCTAAAACAGGAGAACTCATTGAGCAAACTCCTCGTTGGCCGAAAGTTTAGCGCTGCGTTGCATAAAATTATTATGGTCCTGATCTGGCATGATCACTAAGATATGACCGGTGCTATTCAGCTGAGCGCTAGGTCTGAGTTCCACCTGAGCATAAGTTAGGCCAGATCCATTAGAGACGGAGTATACTAGCCCCAGAGGGAAGCCGTCTGGGAATCGACCACCAAAACCTGACGTCTCAATAAGATCACCAATTACGACATCCGTCGATATGGGTACATTCTCCAACAGTAGCGTTTCTACTTCGCCGGTGCCTCCTGCTATCAATCGAGTGCCCGTACGGTTTATACGGGCAGGAACTGCATGGTCACGATCTATCAATAACAGCACCCTGCTTGAGTATTTCCCTACGCTAACGACCTGGCCGAATAAGCCGTTGGCATCTACTACACCCAGCCCATCAACAATGCCATCAGCACTGCCTTTGTCGATGACGACTTGGTGTGTGTAGGGATTTGGTACCGAGCCAATAATTTCTGCAATTACCGCGTTGCCGGGAAGCTTTTTCCGTGATCCCAGCAATTCCCGCAGTCGATCGTTCTCTGACTTTAAGGCCTCAGAGCGTTGAACTTGCAGCGACTGCATCGCCAACATTTTTTTCATTTGCTGATTTTGTTCTTGCAAAAATGATCGGTCAGCGGCCATATCTTGCATATTGTCCGAGGCCAAATAGGGCACTTCTGCGATCAAGTAGATAAAAGATGCGGGGGTTGAAAACATGGCGCGCGTTTCTTTCAAGGTTTGCGCAACGGTTATGGAAGTGGAATTCTGCGGGTGTGGAGACTGTTTCCAAAAAGAGTCCATATAAATAAGAGCACTAGATAGCCCAAACAAGCTCAGCAGAATAAAGCCTGCACCGGACTGCTTCGCAAACAGAGTCTTGATTTTTTAGCTCCCTCATCTTCCCGCTTATTAAGGCTTACACGAGAAACTGTACACGCCAAAACATTTGGCTTTTCCACGAGATCATTCTTGAGTTGGATTATCGCGCGCTATGCAAAAACCAATGTCACCGGCAAATAGTGACTTCAATTCTGCAAAGCAACATTTCATTCCGCACGCTTTCTAGCAGCGCGCTCTAACAACCCGTTTTTATTTGTTACGTAGTAGGTGATTTTTTTAACAACGCTAGGACGTCGAAAGTAAATCCGCATTTCCAGTCTGATCCATCAACTCTAGAGCTTTACCCCCTCCTCGGGCAACACAGGTCAATGGATCCTCTGCAATAATCACTGGCAAGCCAGTTTCCTCAGCAAGTAGAACGTCTATGTCTCGCAGAAGAGCACCGCCGCCTGTTAGAACCATTCCCGTCTCTGCAATATCCGAGGCCAATTCTGGCGGGCATTGCTCCAACGCTCCTTTCACGGCTTGAACGATCATGGACAAAGGCTCTTGTAGGGATTCTAAAATTTCGTTGCTGTTCAGAGTAAAACTTCGCGGAATACCTTCCGCTAGGTTACGACCACGCACATCAATTTCTCTGATGTCTTTTTGCGGATAAGCCGCACCTACTTCTTGCTTAATTCTTTCTGCAGTTGCTTCACCAATCAAACTACCTTGCGTTCGTCTGACAAAGGAAACAATAGACTCATCAAAACGATCACCACCTACCCGGACAGATTCAGAAAATACAACGCCGTTCAACGAGATAATGGCAATCTCTGTAGTACCGCCGCCAATATCCACAACCATGGTGCCCACTGCTTCATGAACCGGCAGCCCAGCACCTATGGCTGCAGCCATAGGTTCTTCGACTAGACGGACATCCCTGGCACCTGCGGAGAGCGCGCTCTCGCGAATGGCACGACGCTCTACTTCCGTAGATTTGCACGGCACACAGATCAAAACTCTGGGACTAGGGTTAATCCAAGAATTTTCATGTACCTTTGCGATAAAGTACTTGAGCATTTTTTCCGTCACCAAGAAATCTGCAATAACGCCATCTTTCAGCGGACGAATTGCGGTAATGTTTCCTGGCGTTCTGCCCAACATACGCTTTGCATCTAAGCCAACAGCAGCAACACTCTTTTGGTTGCCACTAATGCGCAGAGCAACCACGGAAGGTTCGTTCAAAACGATGCCCTGATCTCGCACATAAATCAGAGTATTTGCGGTGCCTAAATCAATAGACAGATCGCGAGAAAACAGCCCACGGAAATTCTTCAGCATTACGGCCTCTAGCTAAACTTAATTTACCATGATAGGGATTACGACGCACAAAAGCACGGAATCGGTGAACAAATACCGGGATATTTTTACGTCTAAAATAACGGCCTAGAGGGGCTGAGAGGGCGTCATGACGTAAAACCGCACATATAATCAAGAAAATTAGAATCGCCGATCCGTTACGCTAATAATCGATTACATTAATGAAATCCAAATGAGGGTGGGATTAGCGCTGAGCCGCATCGCAATTAACAACAATTCAGCATTTTTCTGGGTCCTAGTCTACACTATGCACTCGCCCAATAATAACGCTCACCAGACGCAATGAAAGAAATGCATATGACCGATCAAGACAATACAGGAATAAACATAACTCACCTTGCTCGCTTAGGCAGGTTAGCCATTCCAGCATCCAGCCATGCAAGCACCGCTCAAGAATTGAAAAATATCATTGCGATGATTGATGCCATGCAGAGTATCAATACAGATGGCATTGAGGCTCTTTCGCACCCACTAGATTCTGAGCAACTTATGCGCGCCGATGTGGTTTCGGAAACGGTATCAAGAGATAACTTCCAGAATAATGCGCCAAAAACTGAAGACGGCTATTACTTAGTGCCTCGAGTGATAGATTAAATCGTGACTATCGACAAATTTGCGTCCCTAAGAGACATGAGCGCTGGGTTAGAAGCCGGAGAATATACCAGCGTAGAACTCACTGAAGCCCACCTGACCGATATTGAGCAGAGAAACAAGCAGAGCAATAGCTTTATCACAATTGCTCGGGAACATGCACTGGCACAAGCAAAAGCCGCAGATGTAAAGCGAGCCAACGGTAAAGCTACGCTACTAACAGGAGTTCCGATAGCGCACAAAGATATTTTTTGTACCAAGGGTCTTTTGACCACTTGCGGATCAAAAATGCTCAGCAATTTCTACGCACCTTACAATTCATCTATGGTTGAACGATTAAATGGGGCCGGCATTGTCACTGTTGGCAAAACCAATATGGACGAGTTCGCCATGGGCTCTTCCAATGAAAACAGCTTTTTTGGTCCAGTAACCAATCCGTGGGATCGATCCAAAGTGCCCGGCGGGTCCTCCGGCGGGTCTGCGGCAGCAGTTGCCGACGGATTGGTTGCTTGCGCAACAGGTACAGATACAGGTGGATCTATTCGTCAGCCCGCAGCGTTCTGCGGGATCACAGGCTTAAAACCCACCTACGGAAGAATTTCTCGATACGGCATGGTTGCCTTCGCTTCTAGCCTTGACCAAGCTGGCCCTATGACAAGAACTGCCGAAGACGCAGGCCTTATGTTGAGCTACATGTCTGGCTTTGATAGACGAGATTCTACCAGCGCTCGCCGCGAAGACGACTGGCTAAACGCCATTGCCCATAATGGCATACCAAAGTTAGTTCGTCCGCTGACCATCGGCTTGCCCAAAGAGTACTTTGCAGATTTCGCCAATACAGAAGTCATTGAGGCGGCCCAAGCCGAGTTGGTAAAAAACGGCCACACATTTAAGGAGGTCAGTCTGCCTCACACACAGGCGGCGATACCCACCTACTATGTATTGGCCTCCGCTGAAGCCTCGACCAACTTGTCACGTTACGATGGCGTACGTTATGGCCACCGCTGTGAAAACCCTACTTCACTGCAGGATCTATACGAGCGCTCAAGAAGCGAAGGTTTTGGCGAAGAAGTTAAGCGCAGAATTTTAACGGGCACTTATACGCTATCGGTCGGCTATTTTGATGCTTACTATATTAAGGCACAAAAAATCCGCAGATTGATTTCCAACGACTTCGATAAAGTTTTTGAGGAGGTGGATTTGCTCATGACCCCTACCAGTCCGACCCCTGCATTTAGACTGAACAAACATACTCACAACCCAGTTGAGATGTATCAGCAAGATTTATACACGGTACCCACTAGCCTCGCAGGGCTGCCAGCTTTATCTGTACCGTGTGGTTTTGTAAACAGTCTACCTATTGGCATGCAACTAATTGGACCGGCATTTCGCGAAGATACAATTCTTTCTGTAGCCGCGCAGTTCCAACAGATTACGGATTGGCATCAGCGTCACCCAGGAGAGTCAGCGTGAATTGGGAAAGTGTTATTGGACTAGAAATCCACGTTCAGCTCGCCACTAATAGTAAAATCTTTTCCGGTGCTAGCACACGTTATGGGGCTGCACCAAACGCTCAAGCCTGCGCCGTA
This sequence comes from uncultured Gammaproteobacteria bacterium, assembly GCA_913043815.1. Taxonomy (GTDB): domain Bacteria; phylum Pseudomonadota; class Gammaproteobacteria; order Pseudomonadales; family Azotimanducaceae; genus UBA4421. Next base: position 21,102 of record CAJWNY010000001.1, on the reverse strand, counting down.
GATTTGGGCTTGCCGGGAGTGCTACCCGTGCTTAATGAGCGCGCCGTAGAAATGGCGATTAAGTTCGGATTAGCCATTGGCGCAAAGATTAACCTGCATTCCGTTTTCGACAGGAAAAATTATTTTTATCCAGACCTTCCCAAGGGTTACCAGATAAGCCAATTCGAAACACCCATTGTTGGTGAAGGCTCTATTGCCATTGCCCTAGAAAATGGAACTGAGCGCATTGTTGGTATTACCCGAGCACACCTTGAGGAAGACGCAGGCAAATCCATCCATGATTTATTTCCAGGGCAAACAGGCATAGACCTTAACCGCACTGGCACCCCCCTGTTAGAAATCGTTTCGGAACCTGATATCCGCACGTCGAAAGAGGCCTCAGCTTACTTCCGCCAAATGCACACGTTAGTGCGCTACCTACAAATCTGTGACGGCAACCTAGCCGAGGGCAGCATGCGTTGCGACGCTAACGTATCGGTTCGCCCTTATGGACAGGAAGAATTTGGCGAGCGCACTGAAATCAAAAACATTAACTCCTTTCGCTTCGTAGAACGTGCCATTGATTACGAAATTAGCAGGCAGATTGACGTTTTAGAAAGCGGGGGAATTATTGAGAGAGAAACCCGCCTATTCGACCCAGACAAAGATGAAACACGCTCTATGCGCAGCAAGGAATTCAGTGAGGACTATCGCTACTTTCCTGACCCCGACCTGCTGCCCTTAACTTTTAGCCAAGCCCTTGTTGATAAAATTGCACTGACTCTGCCGGAGTTACCTGACGCCAAACGTATACGATATGTAGAGCAATTAGAGCTCTCTGAATACGATGCCCAGGCCCTCAGCAGCGATTTGGAACGCTCAGAATATTTCGAAGTGGTAGTTAACGCCTGCAATAACGCAAAGCAAGCGACCAATTGGATAATGGGGGATCTGACAGCATACCTAAATCGTAATAATCTTGAGATCAGTGCGAGTCCAGTTTCAGCGGCACAACTGGCTCTACTTATTACCCGCTTGAACGATCAAACACTGTCCTCGAAAACAGCCAAGGCTTTATTCGATGGCCTGTGGAATAAAGCCGATAACAGTCAAGGTGTTGATGCACTAATCGTGGAAATGAACCTGGCCCAAGTCAGCGATGATCTGGAATTAACAGGCATTATAGACAAACTCATCGATGATAATCCCGCACAATTCGAAGAATTGCGCAACGGCAAAGATAAAATGCTGGGCTTCTTCGTCGGCCAAGTTATGAAAATGACTCAAGGTAAAGCGAACCCTCAACAAGTCAATGAAATCATCAAAGCCAAGATATAAATAGTGCCAGTTTCGCTCCATAGCTGACCTAACGACTAAAGATGCGAGACATTAGATTGAGGCTCTGGAGCGAAATTCAGAGGCCGCGCGCAGCACATCTCTTCGCGAAATTTGCCCTACCAGTCCCCCCTCCTCATCCACCACCGGATATCTGCGTCTATGCTCTCTGATAATTTTTTCGGCGAGGGTAAATATGTCTGTATCTAAGGTCACTGTTTCAACATTAGAGCGCATAAAGTCAGCAACAATACCAACGGGCTCATTATAGTAGCTGTCTTGCACAACCACCTGTATGAGATCTACTTCCGACACAATCCCTACCAAGGCGCCCTCATCATCAACTACCGGAGCCCCAGAAATACCATGCTTAAGCAGCAGATCCATTGCATCTACAACGTTAGTCGATAAAGTAAACGTCACCAAATCGGTCGCCATGCAGTCCTTTACTTTGAGTGATTTCATATTAACTGTCTCCTGCCTTAATAAAGCGCTTGTTAATTAGCTTGCGAGTCTCAGTATCTGCTGTTCATTTTTCTAGTGGGCGATCTGCCGCTAACTACTAGCAGCCCTCTACTCAGTAACGCGGTAAATTTCCCCTCTGTATTTTCTCTGACTAATTACCGAGTTCAACCTGGTTAGCACACTCAGAAATAGATAACGACTGCGAGCCAAACAAAGAGCAAGAGTCTATTACTAGCGATGCCTTTGCTCAAACTTACCGACTTAGTTCGTTGAGCTAGGCTGATAAGCGTATATAGATAAAGTATTTGAAGCACAGTCTTGAAGGATAGGAACCTCTCACCGGCACTGGCCAAGAAGTGCAAACCAGAATTTAGTCCTGATGCTTGCTCTCTAAGCCATTCAATATTGCACGAATACGCTTAGCATTAGCGCCTAAGTCAGATTGTCCAACGCGAGATACGCTGCGAACATCAATAAGAGACCCATTCGCTGTTGAACGAATACGCACTACAACATCATCTTTGAAACCAAACCAAAATGTTGTCGCGGTAGCCTCGATCATTCCGGCGGCCGTATCTTCGTTGACGATCTCAAGCCCTAGGTCTTCTAAGACAACCATTGCCTGAGTGAACAGAACCTTCGTTGGCTCTGCGCTAATCAAGGTTTTAACTTTCGGGTAGGCCACCTGTTGTTGCTCAGCTAGGAGTTCTGCGTCATAAACTAATGGGTTTGCGCCCTCTGCTTCGCGAATAGCCACCAACTTATTAAACGCCGGCGGATCTATAGTGTCTGTGGAAATATTGTGGATTGCTGGAACAGTTGTAACTGCAGCATATTGGACGCCCAGCTGAGCAAGAATCACCGCGCTCAACAAAATGCCAATTAAAATACCCGAGCGCTCGGCTCGCAGGCCCTTACGCAAACAGACGGCGTAAGCAATGATGCCCAAAAATAAGCCGATCACCGCCAATACCGCGCCGCCAGTCAAAAAAGTAAAGCCAGTACCATAGGGCCACAAACCAATACGTACGCCTAGTGAGCCGACTAACACACAGCATATGGCTACAACGCCCCCCACTAAAATTGCTTTAGACCACCAACGGCGTTCATCGATTATAGAGTCAGTCATATCAAATTTCCTCTAAACGCACCCAGGCCAAAGTGGCTTGTGCGTCATTGTTATAGTTAAAATAATTTTAAAACGCCGAGGCTTTAGCTGATGGTAGCACCACCATCAACAACAAAATTTTGTCCCGTGGTAAATGAACCGGCAGAGGATGCCAAATAAACCGCCGCCCCAGCAATTTCTCTAGGTTCGCCAATACGTTTCAGGGGATCACCAGCTGTGCGCTCTTTTAAAACTTCAGGATCTTCCCACAACGCTCTGGCAAAATCAGTCCGCACCAACCCTGGAGAGATGGCGTTCACCCGCACGTTGTCGCGACCATACTCTGTTGCAAGGTTTCGTACCAGTTGCAGATCAGCTGCTTTGGAAATGCAGTATGCGCCAAGTACGGGGCTACCACGCAAACCACCAATACTCGATACAATAATAATAGCGCCGTCTTTGCGCTCGCGCATTTCTGGCAGAACCATATTCACTAGCCAATGGTTAGACTTAATGTTCACGCCCAAAATTTTATCAAAGGCTTCATCGGGCAAATCTTGCATAGAACCATAGTAGGGATTCACGGCGGCGTTGCAGATTAGAATATCAATTTTACCTAGCTTTTCGCGAGTGGCATCTACCAAGCGCTGCAACTCTTCTTTGTGGCTGATATTTGCAGGTATAGCAACTGCGGCGCCTGCACTATTACTGGCATCCTCAGCCAATTCTGCATTAATTGAGGCGGCGACTTCCTCACAAATGTCGGCTTTACGACTGCTGATTACAACTTTGGCTCCATGTCGCGCCATTTCTTCAGCGATAGCACGCCCAATACCTTTACTTGAACCAGTTATGAGAGCGACTTTATTGGAGAGGTCGAAGAGGTTACTTGTCATGAGCGTCCCTTTAATTACGGAAATTAAATTTAAGTCTTATAAGCAAAACAAAATACGCTCGCAGTTTCTACTTTTTTGCTGACCTGATCCTTCGCTTAGATACGTTTTAGTTGATTTGCTTTATAGTGCGGCGCCTAGTTTGCAGAATTTTCGTGAGCTATAAACCCAATACATTTCGATAGGAAAAAATCGTGACCGCACAATCTATGGAAGAGTTGGTATCTTTGGCTAAACGCCGAGGGTTTATTTTTCAATCCAGCGACATTTATGGCGGGCTGCAAGGGGTATACGACTATGGCCCACTGGGTGTGGAGTTGAAAAACAACCTTAAAGCGGCGTGGTGGCGGGCTATGGTTTACGAACGCGACGATATTGAGGGATTAGACGCAGCAATTTTAACCAATCCAGCCACGCTCAGACACTCAGGCCACGAAGCCACATTTACCGATCCGTTGGTAGATTGTCGGACCTGTAAAAGCCGTTGGCGCGCAGATCACCTAGAAGGCACCACTTGTCCTGGATGCAATTCCGAAGACTTAACGGAGCCGAGGCCTTTTAACTTAATGTTTAAGACTCAAGTCGGTCCAGTGCAGGATGATGATAGTAACTTTGCTTACCTACGTCCAGAAACAGCCCAAGCGATTTTTACCAACTTCAAAAATGTAGTCGACTCAACATCGCCTAAGTTACCTTTTGGTATTGCACAAATAGGTAAAGCATTTCGTAACGAAATCACGCCGCGCAATTTCATTTTTAGGGTCAGAGAATTCGAACAAATGGAGCTCGAATTCTTTGTCATGGCTGGAGAAGACGAGGAGTGGCACAAAACTTGGGTAGACACGCGACTGACTTGGTGGGCTGAACAAGGCGTAGATTCAAACAATCTTGAATTGTACCACGTACCAGCAGTTGAACTGGCGCACTACAGTAAAGCGACAGTAGATGTAATGTACCGATTCCCACATGGCGTCGAGGAATTAGAAGGTATCGCTAACCGAACAGACTTTGACCTAGGTTCACATACTAAAAATCAAGACGACTACGGCATCACTTCAAAGGTTGAGCCGAACACAGATTCTAATGCCAAACTGGTGATGCAAGATATTGAAAACAAGCGATGGCATATTCCTTATGTTATTGAGCCTTCTGCCGGTGTTGACCGCGGCGTGTTAGCAATTATGAACGAGGCTTACAAAGTAGAAACTTTAGAGAACGGTTCTGAGCGAACTGTCATGTCATTCAAGCCGCATTTAGCGCCGATTAAAGTGGCAATTTTGCCTCTGAAGAGAAATCACGAAGACATTGTCAATAAAGCTAAGGCCATCAAGAAGGAACTAATGAAGCTTGGTCTTGGTCGAATTTTTTATGAAGATACTGGCAATATTGGTAAAGGCTATCGACGTCATGACGAGGTGGGAACACCGCTTTGCGTTACGGTAGATTTTCAGACCATTGAAGACGATGACACCGTGACCATTCGCAACCGCGACACCATGGCCCAAGAAAGAATTGCTGTTTCTGAATTACCCGCCTACGTAGCAGCATTTATGCGAGGCTAAAGATATTGCTTGAGTTAAGAGCCTCTACAGTAATTTTTGCTCTAGAATATCCTGCTCGAACTCTGCAGCAACGCCCTGTGGGCGCGGCGAAAACACGTCCCAACTTAATCCGTGCCTACACTGAGAAAAAGCTTTTTTTAGCTTTGCGAGAAAGCATTAACTAGGTAAATTCCTTCTCAGCTTTTTCTTCTTTGGTCTTCTCGTTTTAAACGCTTATTAACTTTTGATATGGTGGGCCCACCAGGACTCGAACCTGGGACCAATGGATTCACATTCTCACTGCCTTTCGACAATGTGCGGACTATCTCACCTCCCTCGCCTGCTTATCACTAACCTTCTAGGTACTAAGTTTCGTTAGGGAGCGGGACGCTCTGGCCTGTTATTAAGAGCACTTAGAACCTTGTTTTTAACGTAGATTTCTTTCAACTGAAATTAAACAATATTTTACAAATGTTTAAGCCCATTAGAACTAAGTTAAAGCGAGGTTCCAGCTCTCAGGTAGTCTCTGCACCTTCCGACAGTGTACTGCCGGCTTGGATCAGGATTGCCGGCGCACCTACCAACTAAGGTCAGTTCGCTACGGTTTCCCTGAATTCATCCCGTTCATCCTGACCCTTTCGGTATCAGGCGCACCTTTATTGATGAGTCCACTGCTCTAACCAACTGAGCTATAGGCCCCATATCAAATCGCTAATCTTTGTTTGCACGGCTAACCGCTCAACCTGTCATCACCGTTATGCAATTATTACATACCCCGCGACAACTTTGCTGTTACGCCGTGATAAATCACAGCTAGGATAAGCTTCCTCAATGCAAAAGCAAATTACGGCTAAACGTTGTTTCTGCCTTTGCCACCTTCAACACTTTCATCGAGAAAGCTGCGTAAATGTTCTGACCGGCTAGGATGACGCAGTTTGCGCAGTGCCTTAGCTTCAATCTGACGTATTCTTTCACGCGTTACATCAAATTGCTTACCTACCTCTTCTAGAGTGTGGTCCGTATTCATATCAATGCCGAAGCGCATACGCAGTACTTTCGCTTCACGAGCAGTTAACCCGCCTAACACATCTTTAGTCGCTTCTCTTAAACCTTCGCCTGTTGCCAAGTCGATCGGAGAACCAATTGTACTGTCTTCTATGAAATCCCCCAAGTGGGAATCTTCATCATCGCCAATTGGCGTTTCCATCGAAATAGGCTCTTTTGCAATTTTCAAGACTCTGCGCACTTTGTCTTCCGGCATTTCCATACGGTCACCAAGTTCTTCTGGCGTCGGCTCACGTCCCATCTCTTGCAACATCTGCCGCGAAACGCGGTTCAACTTGTTGATGGTTTCTATCATGTGCACTGGAATACGAATAGTTCTGGCTTGGTCCGCAATTGAGCGCGTAATAGCCTGACGAATCCACCAAGTAGCATAAGTTGAAAACTTATAACCACGACGATATTCAAACTTATCAACTGCTTTCATTAGACCAATGTTACCTTCTTGAATAAGGTCCAAGAACTGCAGGCCACGATTGGTATATTTCTTTGCGATAGAAATAACCAAGCGCAGGTTCGCTTCAACCATATCTTTTTTCGCTCGACGGGCCTTAGCTTCGCCTAACGACATGCGCCGGTTAATATCCTTAATTTCTACTATGCTAAGTTCGGTAATTTTGCTCAGCGCTTTCATCTTCTTCTGTGAGCGCAGAATATCATCGCGCTGTTTTTCTAAACCAGCCGCGTATTCTTTCTTATTTTTGGCGATCTTATTGATCCAACTCACACTGATTTCGTTGCCAATATATTCTTTGCGGAATACATCACGGGGCACACGAGCCCGACGAACTACTGCTGTCGTAATGATACGTTCATGTCGGCGCACAATCCCTTGGGCTTCTCGAGCCATAGCTACCATCCGATCAAAGTGCTTCGGAACTAACTTAAAGCAGCAATAGGCTTCAGCTAACTTGACCATCTGAGCTTCAGATTCTTTACTATTAGCGCCTTTCTCCTCGATAATTTTCAGAGACTTATTGTATTGGCGCTTAAGCAAAGAAAAACGCTTTTTAGCTTCAATGGGATCTGGCCCCTTATTTTCCTCTTCCTCTTCCTCGGCAACTACTGGAGTGCCATCCGCGTTCAAAGCCGGCGTACCATCTGCATTTAGCACGGGCTCTGGCTTCTTCGGCTCTTGGCCTACCTGAGTAGCTGCAGGCACATTATCTGTAGGATCTAAATAACCTACCAACAAATCAGCAAGTTTTTCTTCTTTGGTCACTTCAGCGTAGGTATCAAGCAAGTAGCTGACGGTGCCCGGGTAATGAGCCAGAGCTGTCAAAATATCTCTAATACCTTCTTCAATCCGCTTCGCAATAGCAATTTCACCTTCTCGAGTGAGAAGCTCAACAGTGCCCATTTCCCGCATATACATACGTACTGGATCTGTCGTACGGCCGGCTTCGGTCTCTACCGCCGCAAGCGCTGCCGCCGCTTCTTCGGCAGCTAATTCATCCGCAGTATTTTCTTCATTAGAAAGCAATTCATCAGCATCCGGAGCTGTTTCATAGACAGTGATGCCCATGTCATTAATCATGCGAATAATGTCTTCGATCTGCTCAGGATCAGAAATATCATCGGGTAAGTGGTCGTTAACTTCACCGTAGGTTAAAAACCCCTGCTCTTTACCTTTTTTAATTAGGTCTTTTAGTCGTGACTGCTGCTGTACGGAGGAAATTTGATTACTCATAGCTTCTTATCTCTCGGATATCATAGATCTGCAAAGACCTGTTTAGATACATGGGCAATTCTGCCGCTTCGGTGACCTCAATTGAACTAGCAGCAATCCACTTAAATTATCTAAGAACAAGAACACCCTGTGTAAAATTTTCATAACAACGCTCTATAAAAACTCTACACAAAGGGGCTTTTCGTCTAAGAACTAATAAATGAGAGGAGTAGAACAAGAAGTCGCGTGTCTGAAGGGCTTTATTTAACCGCCTCACGTATACGCTGTTGGGCTGCTCTCAACGCTCTCACCTGAGTGGATCTAAACACTAAGGTCAAGAAAAGGATTATACCGCCGAGCCGCCGATGGTGCCACCTTTTGCTGCAATCTTTGCGATAAGAAATGGCCATGACGGCTGTGAAAGTTGGCCATTAAAAACCAACCCTTACTTCAGCTTTTCCCTACAAAAAATGCATTAACCTTCGTCAGGCCCGCTAGGTCGACGCACAAAGCTGCGCAGATCATTTATATTAGGGTTATTTTGTTGTGCTAGCTGTGCTCTGCGCTGTGCCGACTCATGGGTTTTTACCAGGTGAGCCAGCCCTTCCATAAACTCTTTTTCCATCGCTGCGTCATTTAAGGTCGAAGGTTTTTTTGCTAAAACGATGACGGCCTCATACGAATTTTCATCCGGCCAGCGCGCAATCACCTCTTCTGGATCGACACAACTTTGTTCCTGAAGAAGAAGCATCAATGTGCCAAGGAGGCCCAGAGTACTGGCATGGGGTAACGCCTGCTCTTGCAACTCTGCGTCTAACAGATGCCACAGATTAGGGCTTTTTACTAAGATCCCCGCCAGCCTTTCACTTAATGCAGCTTCGCCTCTCTTGGCTTGCGATCTCGGCTTGGCTGCTCTGGGCGAACCACCCACAGGCGCAGCCATACCACTCATTTCACGCACGCGTGCGGCCACTAAATCCTTCAAAATGCCTTTCGACATTTTTTCCACGTAAGGGTTTGCCACGCCCATAAACTTAGCCCGCCCATCCAAAGAAGTTAAATCTAACCCATCGGCCAAACGCTTAAACAAGAACTCAATACCTGGTGTCGCGTTATTAAGAAATCCGTCGAATGCCTCGCGCCCTTGGGTGCGGATAAGCGAATCCGGATCTTCACCATTAGGCAGAAAGACAAATTTAAGCTGGCGGTGTTCATTGAGAATTGGCAAGGCACTTTCCAGCGCACGCCATGCAGCAGAGCGTCCAGCCTTATCGCCGTCGAAGCAGCAAACCACTTCATCGGAATATTTATAGAGTTTTTGGAAATGCGCCCCACCGGTAGCGGTGCCAAGCGTTGCAACTGCGTTTAGTACCCCATTTTGCGCCAATGCCACCACATCCATATACCCTTCAACGACTATTAGCCGCTGTATATTTCTAAGCGCCTTACGCGCCTCATACAACCCGTATAGTTCCTGGCCTTTGAAGAACACCGGGGTTTCCGGGGAGTTTAAGTACTTGGGTCCTTCTTCGTCACCTAGTTTGCGCCCGCCAAAACCAATAACCCGGCCCCGAGTATCGCGAATGGGGAATATAATGCGATGACGAAAGCGATCATAAACGTTGCCCTTATCGTTTTTAATCGTCAAACCTGCGGTGAGCAGCTTTGTCGCATCATGAGCGACCACACGCGACCCTGTAGCAGGTTCTGCGAGCAAGGCATCACTCAAAGAATGCCAGCCTTCAGGTGCATATCCAACACCGAAATCTCGAGCCACTTCGCCGGTTAGGCCGCGCCGCTTCAAATAGGCAACTGCATCAGGAGAAGATCGTAACTGAGCACGAAAAAAACGCTCGGCTCGCTCTAGCACGTGGAATAATCCATGGTCTATTTCTATACGAGGCTTACCGTTTTCTTCTCGCGGCACCTCTAAGCCCAAATCTTTGGCTAAAGCTTCAACCGCCTCGACAAACTCCATGCGCTCAAATTTCATTATGAATGTAAGCGCAGTACCACTTTCCTGGCACCCAAAGCAGTGAAAAAATTGCTTGTCGGGGCTCACCGAAAAAGAGGGGGATTTTTCGTCGTGAAACGGACACAACCCTGAATAATTCTTGCCTGTCTTTTTCAAAGCCACACGACCGTCGATCACTTCGACAATGTCTGCGCGATCAATTAAATCATTTATAAAAGCTTGAGGAATTAGGCCGGCCACTAGATTTATGCGTCTATTAATTAAAGTTCAAACGTTATCTGAGGGTATCACAGGATCGCAATTTGACGAGAATGGGAGTGAGCAAGGAAAATTTTATTAAGACTGTGTTTTCTGGCATTCGCATGGGCACCCACTCATGTGTGCCGGGCCTAAAAGTTCTCGCAGTTGAACTAAGCCTTAGGCTAGGTTAGCTTTAACCAGTGCGCTGGCTTTGCCCATATCCACACGTCCTTCGCCTTGAGATTTCAATAAAGCCATCACCTTACCCATATCTTGCATCCCAGCAGCCCCAGATTGCTCAATTAGCGAAGCAACAAAAGCTGCCATCTCTTCGAGTTCCATCTGAGCAGGTAAAAACCCTTCGATAACGGTTATTTCATAAGCTTCTATTTCAGCCAAGTCGTCTCGGCCAGCTTTCTTAAATTGGCTCAGAGCATCTTGGCGCTGTTTCAACATCTTATTCAGAACCGTCATAACGTCGTCGTCGCTCACTTCACGGCGCTCGTCCACTTCAATACGCTTAACCTCAGAGTTAACCATTCTTAACGTCGCAACTCGCTCTTTGTCACGGGCGCGCATAGCATTTTTAGTCGCTTTGGAAAGCGTTTCTTTTAACTCGGACTTTATTTCAGACATGTGACCTTACTCGTTAAATGGAGCATGAAGGACATTCAGGAGAAGCGATAAAGACTCACTAGAGAGGTGAGTCTAGCAATTAGGGGATATGCAGGCTAGCGAGCTTTCTTCTTGCCGGCCCTTAAGCTTCCTACCTCTAGATTTCTAAACTTAGTATGAACGCTCAAACTTGCGCGTTTCGCGCTGGAGCTTCTTAATATGACGTTTTACCGCCGCAGCAGCTTTACGCTTGCGTACCGCTGTAGGCTTCTCATAAAACTCGCGACGACGTACTTCTGATAGCACACCGGCTTTTTCACATGAGCGCTTAAAGCGGCGCAATGCGATATCGAATGGTTCGTTTTCTTTGACTCTAACTTGAGGCATATCTTATCTTGAAAGCTGGAAGGGGCCAGAATTTTACACATTGCACAGTGGACCAGCAACCAACTTTGCTCGGATTATCAAATCTAACGCACTTTCTTTTGAAAATTGAGGTCTAAACCGAGCGAAAAGTCCCTGGCGCTTTCTATAGTCGCAAAATAACAAAACATTCTGGGCTTGCGCTTCCAAACTACCACTGAAGAAAAAATTGAGGCCATTTATCGTTAGTCTGACCAGCCGGCTTATATAGCAGACCTATCGCCGCCCCAAGACATCACTCCTTTTCTGTCCTAAGCTGACCGGCGGCTAAACCTACGCACCCCCCCTTCCTCGACGCGAGATTCATTGCGCTATCCACAGATATAAATAAACAGATTAGGTACTATAGTCCAATGCTAATTTTAGGTATCGAATCATCCTGCGACGAGACAGGACTTGCCCTCTACGACACGGAAGAAGGCTTAATCAGTCAGGCTTTACACAGCCAAGTGGACTTACACGCAGACTATGGTGGCGTGGTCCCAGAACTGGCTTCACGCGACCACGTACGTAAAATAACGCCCCTAACCCGGCTGGTCCTAAAGGACGCCAAAAAATCATTATCCGATCTCGACGGCATTGCTTACACCGCCGGCCCTGGACTCATGGGAGCACTTTTAGTTGGCGCGTCTTTCGCTAAGAGTCTTGCTTGGTCTTTAAACATCCCGTCCATAGGCGTGCATCATATGGAGGCACATTTATTAGCGCCGCTCATTGAAACCACCAACGCGCCAGATCTGCCTTTTATGGCCCTCCTCGTTTCGGGCGGCCACACTCAGTTGGTGCATGTAAAAGCACTGGGCGACTACAAAATTTTAGGCGAGTCATTGGATGACGCTGCGGGTGAAGCCTTCGACAAAACTGCAAAATTACTTGGATTAGGCTATCCCGGCGGGCCCAAAATTGCCGCCAAGGCCGAATTCGGCGACCCTACAAGGTTTAAGTTTCCACGCCCAATGACTGACCGACCCGGGTTAGATTTTAGCTTCAGCGGCCTCAAAACATTTGCGCTCAATACAGTGCACAATAATTCACCATTGAGTGAGCAGGACAAAGCCGATATCGCGCTGGCGTTTGAGCTGGCGGCCGTGGATACCCTGACCATTAAATGTAAGCGCGCAATTGATCAGACCAGAGTAAAGCACTTGGTCATTGCCGGTGGCGTGAGCGCAAATACACGCTTAAGAGAAAAACTATCCAGCAGTCTCAGCGCCCAGGTCATCTATGCACCGCTGGAACTTTGTACGGACAACGGCGCAATGATCGCCTACGCCGGCGCACTGCGCCTTCAGGCGGGGCAGAGTAGCGATCTGAGTATAACTACCAAAGCGCGCTGGCCTATGGACCAGCTAGAATCCATATAGCCTAGCTTTTAAGTGACATGACTAAAACGACCCACACCCGTCCAGACAGAATTTTTGTTAATAATCTTCGCGTCCAAGCGATATTAGGCATTTACCCGCTGGAGCGAGAACAGCCACAGGAAGTGGTTATCAGCCTAGAAATTGAAACTGACTGCAGTAAAGCCGCAGCTTCTAACGACCTTGAGGACAGTTTAGATTATGCCAACCTCGCTGAGGCTGTAGCCGAGCTCACTATAAGCGGCAAGTATCTGCTCATTGAAACGCTGATAGAGGACATTGCTCAACACTGTTTGCGGCAGCACTTGGTAGCCGGTGTAAGCGTTCAAGTAGAAAAACCGCAGGCTGTCTTACGAGCGGATTCGGTAGGCGTCAGAATTTATCGCAGTAACTGAACGGCGAGCCAAGCAACCCGCTTGGCTGCTAACGCTTCCCCGAAGGCCTTACCCTGAAGACCTGTTTTTTCGGTAACCGTCATTTCAACCGCCCTAAGCCTTTCAGCAATGGGTGCCAACTCGGCAATCAACCACTGCCGTTGTTTTACGTCTGGCAGTAAATTCAGCCCCGCGAGCAGACGATCCTGCGAGTGCAGGGCCTGCAACGACACCAAACTTGCATACAACAGTGCCGCCGAGCTTTTACGGAAATTAATCAGAATATGCAAATGTTGGCAGCGATCCAGGGCCAACTGAAGATAACTATTCGGCACGCGCAGACGCTCGGCCAACGAACTATAACCGGCTTCGCTCAAAGGTAGGTGGGCAAAGGATTGGGCTGCAGAACCACCTAGATTTGTACTTTGATCCCAAACCCCCAACAATTCGGGCATCCAGTCACGCAACCCATCACAGTCATCTAGCACTTGAAAAAAACGTCTTGGATTACTTACTGCAAGCGCTTTTGACAATTCTTGCCAAACTCGCTCTGGCGACAAAGCTTTTAACTCGCCACTCAGAGACATGTCACGCATCAATGCCATGGTTTCATCAGCTACACTAAAATCTGTAAGCATGGAAGCAAATCTAGCTACGCGAAACACCCGCAGAGGATCTTCGGAGAAGGCTGGCGATACGTGACGCAAGACCTTTGCCAGTATATCCGCCTGCCCATTATAGGGATCAATAAATGTGCCATCTGAAGTTTTAGCTATAGCATTTATTGTCAAATCACGGCGCTGCAAATCCTCTTCCAAGGTGACTGACTTGCTGGCATCTATTTTAAACCCTGTATGCCCCTGACCTCGCTTACGCTCAGTTCTAGCAAGGGCATATTCCTCTTTACTTTGCGGGTGCAAAAATACAGGAAAATCACGGCCAATCTGCACAAAGCCCAAGTCAATGAGTTGCTCCGGCGTGCTACCAATCACTACCCAATCACGATCGCCAGCAACACGACCAAGTAATTCATCTCGAATTGCACCGCCGACTATAAGACTCTGAATATTTTCCATGGCTAGAGTTTACAAGATAGCAATGCGTTACTGCATTTAGAAAATACGCTTTTTATGGCCGCTCAAATCCAGCACTACGATTGGGGCAATCTTGAGGGATTCATTAAAATATTAAAAAAAACTGTCCGCAAAAACGCAAAACAAAATTAACTGCTAAAAATTGGTCAATACATGTTGACGTATAGAAATGAGTAAGAGGCAAGCCGACACCACACTAGTAGGCTGACTGTCGGGTGATTTTTCCGGTCTCCAAACAATACGCGGTTAAGGATCGACCCCAAACGCACCCCGTATCGAGGGCAATATGATTGGGTGTATGAGTTACGCCATTCAGCGATGCCCAATGACCAAAGAGAATTTTTTCGGCACGCACTTGCAAATTTTGACTCGGCGCGAACTCAAACCAAGGCATAAACCCATTTGGCGTACTTTCTAAACCGCCTTTCTCCACGAAGTTCATAGTACACGCGGCGTCAACATAGCGCATGCGTGTGAAATAATTGGTGATAGTCCGCAAGCGATCCATGCCAATCAAGGACGGCTCCCAATAAGGAGGTTTATTGCCATACATCTCGGCAAAAAATTCTTTATAGCTCAATTCATCAGCAGAGAGAGCAACACCCTCATCCTGGCCGATTACGGCCTCCACTTCCGCTGCGTACGCGAAAGCTTGGGTGCTAGACCAAACGCCTGGAATCCCTGCATGTACCACAATATGGCCTATATCCCTGTGAACAAGCTTTTGCTTTCGTAGCCAATGGCCAATTTCATAAACGTCTGGAGCTTGCAGCAATTCTTCAAAAGTATCTTTGCTACTGGCCTTATGACCGCCAAATAAAATCGCTAAAAAATGTAAATCATGATTCCCCAAAACAATCTGACATTGACCTGAAAAGGATTTTACACGGCGTAGTAATTGAAGCGATTGAGGGCCGCGATTGATCAAGTCTCCAGCCAACCAAAGCTCATCATGTGCGGAGAAACTTATCGTTTCTAACAGACTGTCGAACTCTCGAAGGCAGCCCTGAATATCTCCTATTGCATAGGTTGCCATACTATTTCCCACTAATGCAGAGCGTTAGGCACTAACAACGAAAAAATTGGAATAGGTACATCTATCTTTTTACCATCGTCTGTCTGAAACTCATAGGAGCCCTGCATAGAACCCACTGGCGTCTTGAGAATTGCACCGCTTGAATAACGAAATCCTTCGCCTGGTTTTAACCAAGGTTGCTGACCTATTACACCTGGTCCTCTTACTTCTTCCACTTCACCTCGACCGTCAGTAATAACCCAGTGTCGATTGAGCAACTGACTGGTCTGCTCGGTATTATTTTTTATTGTGATGGTATAACCAAAAACAAAGCGCTGAACTTCAGGATCTGATTGGTCCGCCAAATACTGTGATTCGACATTAACTTGGATATATTTTTCCACTGAAACTTTCCGATCTATGATTACTTTAACTTACACTTTAATTCTTTTAGTAATGGCGGCAAAACGTAGGCCCGCCCTTAAGACCAATCTAACAATCCGCATTTGACGTTAGCTTGCCACAGGGTTGGCGGCGGACCACTGCGCCAGCGCAATATACTGTTTCACAGTGACGTCGTCCGCGCGCAAACCTGCATCAACCTCAACCGCTTGCCAATCAATTGCCAAATTCTTTAGCGCATTTGACAACCTTTTACGGCGGGCAGAAAACGCCATTCGCAGCACTTGATCTAGATTTTGTCGGGCAACCGGCAAGTGAGCATTAGCTAAAGGGGTAATACGGATCACAGAAGAGTCTACCTTGGGAGGCGGTGTAAAACTTTCTGGGCCTACATTAAACAAGTAATCGACCCTTGCGGTAACTTGAATCATAACGCTCAGTCGCCCCCAAGCTTTAGTACCCGGAATAGCACTTAACCGACTTGCCATTTCCTTTTGCAACATGAAGTGCATATCACCAATAGTACCCGGCGCGGCCAGAACATGGTCAATCAACTTAATAATCAGTGGCGATGAAATATTATAGGGCAAGTTACCCACCACTCGCCAAGGTGGCCCGTCGGGTGCTGCATCCCCCGCAAAAACCTCATTCAGATCGACTCTAAGGACGTCCTGATTGATAACATGAATATTTGGATAACGCTTGGGCAACAACGGCGCCAGATCACGATCGATTTCAATAGCCAGGTAGTGCATGCCTTTATTAGCATACAAATAATCTGTTAGCGCACCCTGACCGGGACCAATCTCCAAAATTCGGTCGCCGTCTTTAATGCGTAAGGCGTCTGCTATACCCTGCAACACTCCTTGATCATGTAAAAAATGTTGTCCGAAGCGTTTACGAGGACGCATTCAATTCCTTATTTTTAATCAACTCAGATGCCACTACAAGTGCGGCTAAAAAACTGCCTAAATCTGCATCACCAGAGCCAGCAATATCAAGGGCAGTGCCGTGATCTACCGAGGTTCGGATAAAGGGCAAGCCCAACGTGACATTAACCGCATTCCCAAACCCGGAGTATTTTAATACTGGCAAACCCTGATCATGGAACATCGACATCACTGCATCAGCTTGTTGCAAATATTTAGGTGTGAAAAGAGTATCTGCCGGCAAAGGACCAACAAGATCCATCCCTTGGCGACGTAGCCGCTCGCATACAGGCTGAATAACATCTATTTCTTCAGTGCCTAGATGGCCTCCTTCCCCTGCATGTGGATTCAAACCCGCCACTAATATACGTGGCCGAACTACGGCAAATTGCTTCCCTAATGCGTGGTTCAATATACGTAACCGGCGCTCCAAAAGAGGCTGAGTTAAAACGTGTGAGACTTTCGCCAGAGGCAAATGAGTAGTCGCCAATGCCACGCGCATAACGTCAGTCATTAACAACATGACCACATCATCTACGCCAGACTTTCCTGCGAGATATTCGGTATGCCCACTAAAAAATATCCCTGCATCGTTCACCACTGACTTTTGCATAGGGCCAGTCAACAATGCGGAGAAGTCCCCACTCAGACAACCAGCTATTGCTGCATCAAGGGCCGCTATCACACCGGGAACATTGGCAGTATCTAGCTGGCCGGGAATCACAGTATTGGTCAGAGGCGTATGTAGCACAGTCAAGTGCCCGGGAAGTAAGCTGGGGGCTTGCAACTTATCATCCAGAGTTAAAGGCAGATGTAGTAACCGCGCGCGCGCAGCCATCATATCTTTATCCGCTATAACCAACCAAGGCACTTGGCGCTCGCGTTGCACCGCTTGAACAACCAAGTCAGGGCCAATACCCGCAGGTTCCCCTGGGGTGATGGCAATCATATTAGGTGCCCAGCTTGACGCGAACGCTTATAGACGCAGTTCAACAAAAGCTTCGTCGCGAATTTCTTTCAGCCACTCCTGACGTTCTTCTTCAAAACGCCTTCGGTGCAATAAATCTACCGCCATGTTACGTCTGGCCTCTTCACTCATATCTTCTTCGCGACGATCTTCAACCGTCAGAATATGCCAGCCGAACTGGCTTTCAAACGCCTCGCTGATATCGCCAATAGCTGTCTCGTCCATGACCTTGGCAAAAATACCCACAAATTGATCTGGCGTACCCCAACCCAAGTCGCCGCCATTTAATGCACTGCCCGGATCCTCTGAATATTCCTTTGCCAGTGTTTCAAAATCGCCACCCTCAACAAGTTTCACACGCACTTCGTCAGCAATAGCCTCAGCTTCTTGAAGGGTGCGAATTTCTGAAGGCCGCACCAAAATATGTCTGACCTTTGTTTGATCTAAACGCTCAGTCCCTGCGCCGCGCTGCTCTAGCAGTTTAATCACGTGGACGGTACTGCCACTTACGATTGGATCCGACACATCACCCAGCTGCATCTCTAAAACCGCTTCGGTAAATAGCGTGGGAAGCTCTCCCGCTTTGCGCCAACCTAGATCACCGCCTTCCAGTGCTGAACTGGCCGAAGATCTTGCGATAGCCGTTTGAGCAAAATCTTCACCGCCGCGCAAGTCTGCGACCATTTCATTGGCAGACTCTACCGCCTGCTTGACAACATCCGACGACGCTCCATCGTCAAGGCTTATCATAATGTGTCCCACGCGATACTCGTCAGAGAATAGCTGCTTGTAAAAAGGAGAATTTAAAAGCCCTTGAATGTCTTGATCGCTGATAGAAATACGGCGATTAATCATAGCCCGCTGAAGGCGCGAAATGACCATTTCGGATCTTATGTCTTCTCGGAACTGACCAAAGCTATTGCCGTCTTTCGTCAACTGTACTTGGAAGTCTTGCAGTGACATGTTGTTGTTCTGTGCAAATTGAGCCACCGCACGGGTAAGCGTTTCGTCATCTATTGTAACGCCTCGGCGCTCTGCCTCTTGCTTTTGAATATTCTCGATAATCAAACGTTCCATGATCTGGCTTACCAGAATATCGTTGGGCGGTAGCGCAACACCGTTGGCTGCCATTGAATTGCGCACGGCCTCTAAACGGTCGACCAATTCACTGACCAACACGACGTCGTCATCAACGACGGCAACAATGGCTTCTAATTTTTCGTAGGCGGCAAATGCTGTGTTCACCGGAGCAATAGCAAGCATGCTCAATGAAAGTATTCCAATTACGCTGCGATAGTTCATTCTGCCCATCCGTTTATTTGTTCGTCTAATGAAATTGAACAATGGCTGCATAGCCATTTCCTGATTTTGCTTCGCCTTACCTAGCTATGGTGCCGGGGTTTTTTGACCCAAACCAGTCCATTGCAAAGACTAAAAATTGGCCCTAAAAATAGCGCTCAAAAAAAGCACCCATTTCTCGCCACCCTTATAACGCTCATTGCGAAACGGGTCTATAGCCGCGCACACCGCGCTCTAGGATTTGGTCAATTTTATTACCAAAACCTGCCAAGCCCTTGAACACAACTTGCAGATAAATACTTTTATCTGTACGAAAAAAATTCGTGCCTTGAAAAGCTGGCTGATTGTTTTGTTGGAACTGGCCAGTAAAGGCCGGATTGTCCAAATACTGCCGAACCATTAGTCGAGCGCGCAAACAGCAGTCGTCATATTCTAAACCACCAAAGCCTTCCACGGTTCGATTGTCGCTGACATCGTAGTGCCAAAGCGCCATAACACCTAACTTCTGACTAATTGGCCAGTAGAAAGATAACTCAGCTTGCTTAATGTCGTCTTGAGCACGTCGCCGAAAGCCCATGTTGAAAATGTGTTTATTGTCACCTCGGTAGCGCACCGAAGCACCTAGTTCTTGCCACCGACTTTGCTCGTAGTCCCAAACTTCATTAGCGATCACCTGCCAAAGAGGGCTTAAATGTGCAGTAACTTCTCCAGCCAGAGCAGCTGAATCGGGCTGACTATTCGTAAGCAGATTATTAGCGAGCGATACTCGCGAATCAGAAAATTGCTCAATTTGCCCAACACTGATACTGAACAGCTCACGCCCATTCACAGCGGACAAAAATCGCGACGTAACACCAAGGGCGATTTGATCCGCATCACCAATTCTGTCTAAACCAACAAAGCGGTTGCTACGAAACAGCTGAGCGTAGTCTAAAGCGATGGAGGTAGAGTCAAAAATAGGCAAGTTGTCCTGATCTTCATAGCCTTGCCGTAAGTAATAAATGCGCGGCTCTAAAGTTTGCGTGCCATTTAGTCCGGCAAAACTAAATTGCCGATCAAAAAACAAACCCGCATCCAAACTCAGGTAAGCAACGTCACGGCGAGGGTCGGTGTCAGCAACGGTACCCGCAAACACTGAATCGGCGTAATCAAGCTGGTACTGACTGTATCTATATCCCGCCTCCGCGGCCCAAAAGCCCGCAGATTTGTGCTGACCAACGCGCACACTAGGTTCAATATGCAGACGACTACCCTCTGCTGAGTTCAACCCACTCAACCCTGTGGTGTTGCGCTGAAAATCCGCCCATTGGGCATTCAGGCTAACCGAAGCAATAGAACTACCTATAGACGATTGATAGTTCAGTAGCAATTGCGGCGCGCGCTCATAACTTTCGGTATTCAGCTCATCTAACCGCTGGAACCCTTGGCTTAGAAGACGCACCTGCAATTTGGGGGAAGCGAAGGCCACTTCGGCAAAGCGCTGTAAATCAACGGGGTTGCTTACGCCAAGGTTAGAATCAACATCGCGAAAATAGTCTCTATCGCTGACCCGAGAAAAATCTACACGAGTTTGCACCTGACCGAATTGGCCAAAGTGATCTACTGCTGCCAACCAGCGATCTGCCGGTGCAAAATTGCTCCGCAAGTTGGCAGCACCACCTTGTCCATTGTTCAAAGCCTGAAAAGTGCGTCGGTCAAATACACCGTTGTACAAATCATCACTGGGCAATATGGCTAAATCTATGGCGCTCTGCTGTCTTGAAGACAAGTAACGCAGCTCGCCTTCCAAGCCTACGCCTCTCTGGGTGACAACACGTGGCACTATGGTGGCGTCCAAATTCGGCGCCAAATTCAGATAATAAGGTAAAGCCAAATCCAGGCCGTTTTCACTGGAATAACCAATTGCTGGCGTCAGCAGACCGGTCTGTCGCTGATCGTTTACCGGCACACGCAAATACGGCGCATAAAACACAGGCACTGATTTAATCTTCAGCACGGCGCCTCTTGTCGTTGCGAAGACGTCACCCTCGTTTACCTCAATAGAGTTAGCCGTTAGAGACCAACCATTATTCATGGGCTCGCAGCGCGTGAATTTGCCCTGCTTAAGCAGCATGCTGCCGTCGGCAAATTGCGACATAAGC
Organism: uncultured Gammaproteobacteria bacterium; assembly: GCA_913043815.1. GTDB lineage: Bacteria > Pseudomonadota > Gammaproteobacteria > Pseudomonadales > Azotimanducaceae > UBA4421. The sequence goes on along the minus strand of CAJWNY010000001.1, from coordinate 215 downwards.
TCGCCCTGCCCACGCAAGCCGGCATCTGCAAATAACATTTGCACGCCCTCTAGCTCTACCGAACCCAATCCACTCGCCATCTCGGCACGATCACCCTGAACAACCAGATTCGGTTGGCTGATACGAACACCTTGGGGGAAAGACAAACGCTGATTAGGCACATCCATTTCCGCAAGGTTGGTAACCAGCCGCCGTTGGCCTAACTCTATACTCAC